>NZ_MJXI01000034.1:0-141099 GCF_001762705.1 Campylobacter sp. BCW_6460
TTCTAAATCTTCATCATTTTTATCATCTAGTTCATCTAAACTAGGCTCAGTATCCAAAGCTGTATGTTCTTGGCTTAAGTCTTCTTTTTCGCTTCCGCCATCTTCCAAAGTTAAATCTAAATCAGTTTGAATGTCTTCTTGAGTCTGTTCTTTAGTTGCTTCTTGTTCTAAATTTTCATCTTCTAAATTTTGAGTTTCTAAAGTTTCGTTTGCATTATCATCTTGCGCATCATCATCAAAACTCAAATCTTCCATTCCATCTGAATTTATATCTAAAGAATTTTCATCAGGCAAATCATCTAAATTTAAATTATCTAAATCCAAGCTTATATCAGCATAAGGATTTTCATCATTGCTTAACATTGGCAAATCAATAGATGTATGTTTGTTTGTATCTTTATTATTAAGTAAATTTAAAAAATCTGTAGGTAAAAAAGGTTTTTGTAAAATTTGCGCATCTATATCTTCTACATTTTGGTTTCGCGGAGCTAAAAAAATCAATCTATCACATTTTTCTTTAAGAATTTTTAAAGGTGCTGGAGTATCGCTATCTACAACAATCACATCATAATTACCCAAATTTTCACTATAAGCATTAAGTTCTTCAAAATCATAAGACATTTTTTTAGCACTAAGGCTTACAAGTCTTGAAACTACAGGGTTTTCATTTAAAAGTAAAATTTTCATCACTTTAATCCTTAAAAAATAATCACTATTTTACGATAATTTCATTTATCCTTTCCTTAGGAGAAAAAAAGAGTTTGCATATGAGTAAAAAGTTCTAAAATTAAATTTTTAAAATATTGCATCATAACTAATAAAATAGCGATCAAAACTACAAAGCCTAAAGCTATCTTTATAGGATAGCCAATAACTAAAAGATTAAATTGTGGCATTGTTTTCATCAAAAGTCCAAAAATAACATCGGCTAAAAGTGAAATTCCAAGTATGGGAAAGCTCATAGTAAAACCTATGATGAAAATATTAAACATACCCATATTTAAATAATGCATTAAATTCTCATGCGGATAAAATCCACCTAAACTAATATAACCTAAAGAATGACTTAAAAACAAAAGCATTAAATGATGACCATCAAAAGCAAGAAAAAACATCAAAGCAAGCAAATTTAAAATTTGTGCCGTAATAGGCATACTCGTTCCAGAACTTGGATCTAATATACTTGCCATAGTAAATCCCATAGTAAAAGCAATCTGCTCACCTGCCATCATAATAATAGCAAAAATAATTTGAAGCATTAATCCTGCTATCATTCCAAAAATCACTTCACTAATAAGCTGTAAAACAAAAAAACTATCTAAATGCAAAGATTCTAATCTAGCCAAAGGATATAAATACATAGTCAAAAATAAAACTATAGTACTTTTTATCACCATAGGGATAGAATTATATGAAAAAAAAGGAAAAAAAACTATAAGACCACTCATTCTAGCAAGAAGCAACATAAAAGTTACAACATTTTTATCGCCTAAATAATTAACAAATTCCATTGGCGTTTATAGTATAAGTTTTATCACAAAAACTTGCAAGCTTACTATCGTGAGTTACAAAAAATAAAGCTGCATCATTTTCTTTAACATAGGAAATTAAAAGTTCGATAACATTTTTAGCATTATCAAAATCCAAATTTCCAGTTGCTTCATCAGCAAAAATAATCTTTGGTTTTTTACAAAGCACGCGCGCGATACTCACACGCTGTTGTTGTCCGCCGCTAAGCTTTCCTATTTTTTGATGTAAAAGCGTATCAATACCTAATCTTTTTAAAATTTTCTCATCTAAATTTTGACCCGATAAAACACTAGCAAGTTCGATATTTTCTAAAGCTGAAAAACCTTTAAAAAGATAATGTGTCTGAAAAATAATACCAAAATCATAACGGCGAATTTTTAATCTTTCGTTTTCATCTATCTGATAAAGACTAGAACCTTTAAAAAAAACTTCACCCTTTTTTGGAATTAATAAAGAAGAAAGTATATGCAAAAGAGTAGATTTGCCACAACCGCTACTCCCTTGAATAGCAATGCAATCTTTAGTATTTAAAGCAAGATTTAAACCCTCAAAAAGCGGATAATCAAAACTATGGCTTAAATTTTCCGCTCTTAAGAGTTCCATTTTTAACCGTTTTTAAAGTTGTGCAGCAACTTCAGCCGCAAAATCTTCAGTTTTCTTTTCTAAACCTTCGCCAACTTCAAAGCAAATAAATTCGACAATTTTAATTTTTCCGCCAAATTCTTTTTCTTTTTCGGCAATTACTTGTTCTACGGTTTTTTTATCATCCATTACATAAAACTGACCCATTAAAGTAAGTTTGCTATCAAGTTGAGAATTATCTGCTATAAAGCTATTCATTTTACCTGGGATAATATTGTCCCAAATTTTTTCAGGTTTACCTTGAGCTTTAAGCTCTTCTTTGATTTTTTCTTCAGCTTCTTTTAAAATTGCATCGCTTAATTGTTTGCGACTTGCAAATTGAGGAATTTTATGTTCAGGTTTATTTGGATCTTTAAGTCTGCGTCTTTCTTCATTTTCTTTTTCAAGTTCAGCAACCAAAGCTTTGTATTCATTTTCAACAAAAGTCATATCCAAATCTTCATAACTTAAATAACTTGGTCTCATTGCTGCAATATGCATACAAATTTGTCTTAACAAATCTCTTGATTTTGAAGCCACTTCAGCGCTATCGCAAGCTGCAGCGATCACAACACCAACACGGCCATTTGTATGGATATAACCATTTACAACGCCGTTAGCACCTGCTTTTAAAGTTGCAAATCTTCTTACAACTAAGTTTTCTCCTATAGTTGCAATTTGACTTTTTAAATATTCTTCAAATTTTACGCCATTGATTGTGCTTGAATGAAGTTCTTCCACACTTTGCAAGCTATTGCTTTGAATATGAGCTGTAGTATCTTTTGTTAAAGCGATAAACTGATCATTTTTTGCCACAAAATCTGTTTCGGAATTAATCTCGCTTACAGTTGCGCTTGTAAAATCATCGCTTACTTTTACACTTACTAAACCTTCTGCAGCAAGTCTATCTGCTTTTTTAGCAGCCTTACCTAAACCTTTTTCTCTTAAAAGTTGTACTGCTTTATCAAAATCTCCATTAGTTTCACTCAAAGCATTTTTACAATCCATCATCCCCGCACCTGTACTTTCGCGGAGTTCTTTTACCATTGCAGCAGTGATTTCAGCCATTATTCTTGCTCCTCACCGAAGTCTTCTTCGCTCATCGCTTCATCTAAAACTTCTTTTTTCTCTTCATCGGTGATTTCTTTTTCTTCATTTGGTAAAGCTTCACCATCTTGTTCTCTTAAAGCTTTTCCTTCATTAATCGCTTCAGCCATTTCTTGACAGAAAAGTTGCACTGAACGAATTGCATCATCATTTCCTGGAATAGGATAAGTTACCAAATCAGGATCGCAGTTTGTATCTAGTGGAGCTACAACAGGAATTCTTAATCTATTTGCTTCTTGAACAGCAATTTTTTCCTTGACTGTGTCAACAACAAAAATCATATCAGGTTGAGTTTTCATATAACGAATTCCACCTAAATAAGCTAATAATTTTTCTTTTTTTCTTGTAAGCATTAAAGCTTCTTTTTTAGTTAAAAGCTTAATACTTCCATCTTCTTCCATTTTTTCAATTACTTCTAATTTTCTAATTGATTGGCGAATAGTACCAAAATTTGTCATCATACCGCCAAGCCATCTATGATTTACATAAGGCATACCGCATTTTTCAGCGTATTCTTTAATCGCTCCACCTGCTTGTTTTTTTGTTCCAACAAAAAGTATAGTTTTTCCTTCGGCAGCAGCGTCACGAACGATATTATAGGTATATCTAAAATATCTTAAAGTTTTTTGTAAATCAATTACATAAATACCTTTTCTCTCGCCAAAAATGAATTTTTTCATCTTTGGATTCCAGCGTCTTGTTTGGTGTCCAAAATGCACACCGCATTCTAATAAATCTCTCATACTAACCATGAGTTTCTCCTTATAAATTTAGCTTTATTCCTCCACATCCCTTAATTTACACAAGCTAAAAAGGATTGATGTGTGTGAAATGAAGCTAAGATTCTATCAAATTTAAGTTTAGTTTTTACTTATATATGTAGTCCTTGGTAAGACTTAGATTATTATTGATTTCTTTTGTGATTAAAAATTGAAACAAATCCACGCTTCCAACACGAAAAGCAGAGGCACAAGAACGAAGGTACAAATCCCACATTCTTATAAATTCTTCATCATATTTTTCCCTTACCTTGTCTAATACTTTGTTAAAATTTTCATCCCATAAATCTAAAGTTTTTGCATAGTGCATTCTTAAACTTTCTGCTAAAAGAAGATGAAAATCCCACTCGCTCATAGCACTTACAACCTCTCTTAAAGAAGGTAAATATCCTCCTGGAAAAATATATTTATCTATCCAAGCATTTGTTTTTCCTTCAAACATGGCTAAAATAGAATGTAAAAGCATAGAACCTCCAGGTTTTAAAACTTGTTTTACTTTCATAAAATAAAGTCCTAAATTCTCTTTGCCTACATGTTCAAACATACCCACAGAAACAACTTTATCAAAATAATTTTCAAATTCTAAATCTTGATAATTTTGAAGTCTTATTTCTATTTTATCTTCAAGATCAAGTTCTTTTACTCTTTCCTTGGCTTTTTTACACTGCTCCTCTGAAATAGTAATTCCAACAACCTTAACTCCATACTTTTGAGCTGCCATAATAGAAAGCCAACCCCAGCCACAACCTATATCTAAAAGCTTTTCTCCTTCTTTTAAATCAAGTTTTTTAAGAGTATGTTCTATTTTGTTAATTTGAGCTTCATAAAGAGTATTATTAGGCTCTTTAAAATAAGCGCAAGAATAGCTCATAGTATCATCAAGCCAAAGCTTATAAAAATCATTACCTATATCATAATGACTTTTAATATTTTTACTTTCCTGTTTTTGGGCTATTTTACTCAAGACATCCTCTGTATTTTTTAAAAAACGCTTATTTGAAAAATAATACAAAACTTTAGCTATTTCATCATAATCACCTTCTATTTCTAGTTTAGACTCCATATAATGTTTTGCAAAAACTAAACTCGTATCACTAAATAATTTTAAAAAAGGTATTTTTTCTTTGAAAATTAAAGAAAATTTAGCAGACTGATTACCCACATGAAATTCTTCTTGATCCCAAAATACAATTCTAAAATTTCCATAATTCCATTTTGAAAGAATAAATTTAATCATTTGTTTTTCAAGCATGACATACTCCAATTAATAATAATTATTATTTGATAGTATCTCTTAATTAGGTTTAAAAATTAATAAAAATGAAGAAAAAATAAGATTTTTGCCATTATCACTAAATAATGGCAAAAAATGTAATATTAATGTAATTTAGACCAAACAGAGCGCTTCCAACCTATAGCAAAAATACTTAAAATTACAAAGAATATCATTACATAAATTCCTGTAGTTTTTCTTTCTTCTTTCTTGCTATCACCCACTTGATCAATATAAGATACAACCTTAGCCTGTGCAGCTTCTGTTAAACCTACTCTTGGCATAGCGGTTCCTGGAAGAAGTTTTTGAGTGTTATTAATAAAATCATGTAAATATTGCTCACCACGAGATCTTATCATCATAGAAAGATCAGGCGGAACAGAACCTAAATAAGTTTTTAAATCATTTTGATTTGATAGAGTAAAAAAGCTATCGTATTTCATATCATGACAACGTCCGCAAGCCTCAATAAAAGTTGCTTTATCTTTAGCAAATTTTATATCTTTTTCCATTAAAGCCACTTTTTGAGCGCTATTTTCCATTTTAGCATATTTTGCCTCAACATCTTTCTTAATAGTAGCATCTTCATTGGCTTCAAATTTAACACTCACATCTTTAAGATAAGCAATTACATTGGCTATATTTGCATTTGTAGCTTCTTCACTTTCTCCTGAAGTATCTTTATTGTAAGCTGTCATAATAAAAGCATCACCAAATTTATGATCTACTTTTAAAGCAAGCGCAGGATGCATAATCAAAGCAGCTAAAAATTTTTCATCAAAAATAGCACCAGCTGCACTAAGATCAGGTGGTATTACTCCCATAGAAGAATCAGTAATATTAGCTGCTATTCCATCTTCTTTTACACCATGACATGCAAAACAGTTATTTTCAAAAAATTCTTTACCTTTTTTTGCATCACCCTTAGCAAAATCGATCTTTGCAACATCTGCCCAAAGTGTTTCAACTTTGCTTAATTCTTCTTTTGCTTTTTCAAGTTCTTTGTTTGCACTCTCTATTCTTTTAGCATCTCCTGAAGCTTGTGCATCTTTTAGAGCTAATTCTTTAGCCTCAACTATACCTTTTGCAAAAGTAGTATCTTCTACAGCAAAATCAAAATTTGCAGGAGCAACATGAGGCTTCATCACTGAATGAGCATAAGGCTCTACCCCCCAATATACAAGTGCGGTAAAAACTACTACAACTAAAAATATTTTTATTTCTCTCATTGTTTAGCTCCTTTTCTCTCCATAATAGTAATAACCGGTAAAACTACAATAAGTAAAAGTAAAAATACTATAGAAGCGTAAAATCCTACCCAAGCATTTACACCTGTTGGAGGTAATTTTCCATAAACTGTTAAAACAATTAAATCGATAAGCAATATCCAAAACCAAATGAAAAATAAAGGTCTTTCATGAGCTGGTTTTACAACATCACTTCTATCAAGCCAAGGAAGCAAGAAGAAAATCACTTGAGCAATACCAAATGCAGCCAAACCTATATCAAAAGCTTTAATACCTGCAATATCAAAGAAAAATCCTCTTAAAACTTCATAACTCCATAAGAAATACCACTCAGGATAAATATGAGCTGGTGTTTTAAGCGCATTAGCTGGATCAAAATTAATTGGATCCATTGCAAATTCAAATTTAAAACAGACCAAATAAAAGAAGAAAATCATAAAAAAGCTTATATACATAAAATCTTTTGATAAAAATCCTGGCCAAAAAGGAATCACTTTAGAACCCTTTGTGTCACCTGCCATGTATTTTTCAGCCTCTAAATCAAAGTCAAGTTCTTCAGAAATTTCATTATTAACATGAGGAATTCTTAAAGAATAGAAGTGAAATGCTATAATAGCAATGATAACTATAGGAAGCAAGCACACATGAAGCATAAAAAATCTTGTTAAAGTTGGATCAGAAACCGCATAATCTCCACGAATCCAAATCACAAGCTCAGGGCCAATAAATGGTATCCCTCCAAAAAGATTAGTGATTACTTGAGCTGCCCAATAACTCATTTGTCCCCAAGGAAGCATATACCCACTAAAAGCTTCAGCAGAAAATACAACAAACAAAAGCATACCGCTAACCCAAATCATCTCACGACCTTTTTTATAAGAACCGTAATAAATTCCTGTTAGCATATGTATGTATATAATCAAAAATACAACAGAAGCGGCAACACCATGCATGTGACGCCAAAGCCATCCATAATCCACCTCTTGCATAATAGTCTTATTCACACTATCAAAAGCAAGTGCAGTATCTGGTTTATAATACATTACAAGTAAAAGTCCTGTAACAAAAAGCACTGCAAAAAGAGTGGTTAAAATAACCCCCATTGCCCAAAGAAAGTTAATTTGCTTTGGTATCCAATACTTTACCATCAAAACATCAAGTAGTTTATGTACTGCAAGTCTTTGATCAAGCCAATCTACAAGACCATTAGCTTTTCTAATTTGTGCCATCTTAAGCCTCCGCTATCATTTTTTTATATTCAGGACCCTCTTCGCCTAAAACAAGTTTGGTTCCATCAATCTTAAAAGGAGGAATTTCAAGAGGCTTTGGAGGAGGTCCAAAGACATTTTTTCCACTTGTGTCAAATTCTCCACCATGACAGGCACATTTAAACAATTGCTCACTTGGTTGGTAAGCAGGTATACAACCCAAATGCGTACAAAGTCCTATAACCACAGTATAAGCTGCGTTATCTACCACAACATCACGTTTTTCATCTTTTGGCATACTCGCATCTTTTTTTAATATAAAAATAGGCTTTTTACGCCATTCTATAGTTCTAAGCTCTCCATCTTGCATTCCTGATAAATCTACTGTAGTAAAACCTGCAGCTTTGACACTTGGAAGCGGATCCCAAGTTTTTTTCATCGCAACAAGCGAGAAAACACCGCCTACAGCAGCTACGCTTCCAAATGCAAAGCCCATAAAGCTTCGTCTACTCTCAGATGTAGCCATAACTTGTCCTTTCGATTTTATTTTTTAACCAAGTTAAAAGTTTATCGAAATTAAAATAAATTTTTTCTTTGTTTAACAAGTTTTGATATTTAGACAATAAGAGCAAAAAGAGAAAAAACAAGCACAGGTAAAGTTATCAAAAAGCCAAATTTACAATATTGCCAAAAAGAAATATTAATGCCTTTTCTAGCCAAAACTCCAAGCCAAAGCAAAGTTGCCAAAGAACCTATTGGCGTAAGTTTTGGGCCTATATTTACCCCCAAAAGATGAGCATAAATCATCAAAGAATCAAAAGAAAAATTCTCAAAATATTCTTTTAATGCCAAATCTCCGATTAAAACCATAGGCAAATTATTAAACACAGAAGATCCAAAAGCTGAAATCAAAGCCACACCAAAAATTCCACTCTTATCTTGCATCAAAAAAGCATAACTTTTAACCAAAATTTCACTCACACCTATTTTATGTAAAGCAAAAACTACCATATAAAGCCCAAAACTAAAAAGCAAAACTCCATAAGGTGCTTCAAAAAGAATTTTAATACTTTTTTTACCTTGAATTTTTAAAACAATAAGCCAAAAAATTCCCGCCCAAAGTAAAGCAAAAAAACTTATTTTAATATCAAAAATTTCACCTATAAAAAAACTGATCACAAAAAGAAATAAAAATACTATGCAAAGAAAAAACAACTTCGATGAAATTTGCTCTTTTTTGACTAATTTAAATTCAAGCCTTTTAGGCAAAACTCTCACATAAAGCACAAAAACCATAACTATAGTAGAAAGCAAAATAAAAAAATTTGGCAAAAACATATTTTTAGCAAATTCTAAAAATTCTATCTTAAAATAATTTGCTGTGATGATATTGGTTAAATTTGAAATAACCAAAGCGTTTGAACTTGCATCACATAAAAAAGAAAGACTAAGCAAAAAAGAACTTAAAATAAAAGCATGATTTTTACAATCTTTAAGAGTTGAAAATAAAGCTATAATAATAGGTGTAATGATTAAAATCGCTCCATCGTTAGCAAAAAATGCAGAAAGAAAAAAGACAAAAATCAACAAAAATAACATCAATTTTTTTGTGCTGATATAAATTTTTTCTTGATTTTTCTCTCTAGAAAAATGCAAAATTTTACTCGCAATAAAATCAAAAAATCCTAAAGCTTCCAAGCTAAAAGAAAGGATAATCAACCCAACTAAAGTTAAAGAACTATCCCAAACCAAAGAAAAAACAAAATAAGCATCTTTAAAATCTACTAATTGAAAAATAAAAACAAAAAAAGCTCCCAAGCTAGAAAATACCCAAATAGGTAAATTCCATGGACGCCAAAAAAGTAAAACTAAAGTAGATAAAAAAATAAAAAAAGCAAGCATTTAAGCTTTTTTCTTTTGCATTTTGATATAAATTTGCAAAATATCCAACGCCACAGGAGTGATTCCACTGATTTGACTTGCAGCAAAAATAGTTGGAGGTTTATGATGATTAAGCTTTTCTACAACTTCATTACTCAAACCGCTTACACTTTTAAAATCAAAATTTTCAGGAATTTTAAGCTCGCTAAGATTTTTCATTTTTTCTACTTGAGCTTTTTGCATACTAATGTAATGATAATACTTTGCCTCATTTAAAATCTCTCTTAAGGAGTAATGATCCATAGTTTCAAACATAGGATCAAGTTTTTTTAATTTTTCTATATCAAAACTTGCTCTTGCGACAATTTTTTGAAGATTGACTATAGAAGAAATTTTATCTTCTCCTAAACTCTCTAAAAAAGCATTATTTTGGTTATTAGGTGTGAATTCTTTAGAAAGTAAAAATTCAAGTCCTTTTTGAAGATTGTTTGCGATATTTTGTATATAAGTAAAATCTTGCTCACTTAAAAGCCCTAAATCATAGCCATATTTTCCAAGTCTAAGTATAGCATTTTCTTCCCTTAAAAGCAGTCTAAATTCCGCTCTTGAAGTAAACATTCTATAAGGTTCTTTTGTACCTTTTACTACCAAATCATCAATTAAAACTCCTATATAAGCTTCATCACGCCTTAAAATCAAAGGCTCTTTCATATCTATGCTTAAACTTGCATTGATTCCTGCCATAAAGCCTTGTGCTGCAGCCTCTTCATAACCTGTAGTTCCATTAATCTGTCCTGCACAATAAAGATTTTTAATCTTTTTAAGTTCTAAAGTATGCTTAAGTTCAGTTGGCTCTATATAGTCATATTCTATAGCATAACCAAAACGGGTTATTTTAGCATTTTCAAAACCCTTTATAGAACGCAGCATTTGAATTTGCACTTCATAGGGCAAAGAAGTAGAAAAACCATTGATATAATACTCCGTTGCATCGATAGTTTGAGGCTCTATAAAAAGATGATGACTTTCTTTGTCGCTAAAACGATTGATCTTATCTTCTATAGAAGGACAATACCTTGGCCCCACGCCTTCAATCTGTCCTGTAAAAAGTGGGGCACGATAAAAATTATTCTTAATAATCTCATGTGTAGTTGTATTAGTGCGTGCGATATAACAAGGAAGTTGAGTAGGATTAAAATTTCTTGAACGAAAACTAAAAGCTTTAGGATTTACATCGCCATCTTGGATTTCAAGTGCGCTAAAATCAATACTTTTTGCATCTACTCTTGGGCAAGTTCCTGTTTTTAAACGCCCCATTTTTAAACCCAAAGTTTGTAGATAATTGCCTAAATTTACTGAAGCAAGCTCCCCTACCCTTCCTGCTTGAAGTTTATTTTCGCCTATATGAATAAGTCCATTTAAAAAAGTCCCTGTTGTAAGTATCACTTTTTTGGCAAAATATGTATTTTCTAAATTTGTTTTTACGCCTTTAACTTCATCATTTTCTACGATTAAAGCATTCGCTTGTTCTTGAGAAATTTCTAAATTTGGAAGTTTTAAAAGTTTATTACGTGCAATGATACGGTACTTATCCATATCAATTTGCGCCCTACTTCCTTGAACGGCTACACCCTTACTTTCATTTAAAATGCGAAATTGTATTCCCGCTTCATCGGTGATTTCACCCATAAGACCACCCATGGCATCAAGTTCTTTTACCAAATGCCCTTTTGCAAGTCCACCTATAGCTGGATTACAACTTGCTGCTCCTATTTGCTCAATCAATGTAGTTAAAAGTAAGGTTTTTTTACCCATTCTAGCAGCAGCAGCACTTGCTTCAACACCCGCATGTCCACCACCTATAACAATGACATCAAACATATTTTGCCTTGAAAAATGTGAATTTTTAAAAGAAAGATTATATAATATTTAGACTTAAAACAAACTCGTTTTAAGCCTAACAAAAATTTATTTAGCTTCTTGAAGAGAGAAAATTAACTCATTATAAGTTTTATCTGCATCTTTGCAGAAATTTTTAAGCATCTCAACACCTTTATTTAAACCTTGTTGCTGTTCTACTCTTAAAAGATCGCTATAAAGGCTTTCTATTGTAGAAATAGCGCTTTTATTTGGCATACGACGAACGGAATAATAGCCTATGATATTATTATTAATATCTATTGATGGAGTTACATTTGCAAAAACCCAGTAGTAATTGTTATCTTTAGTTTTGTTTTTTACGTAAGCAAAAATTTCCTTACCCTCTCTCATATAATCCCATAAATATTTAAAAACAGTTTTTGGCATATCTTCATGTCTTACTATGTTATGAGGTTTATTTAAAACTTCACCCATGGTATAACCTGCATACTTTAAAAAATCATCATTTGCATAAACTATTTTACCTTTTAAATCTGTTTTAGAAGTAATTAAACTATCTTCTTGTAAAAAAATTTCTCTTGACATTTTCCCACCCTCTTAATTTATATTTTTAATTTTGCTAAGATTTCAGCACTTCTTTGCTCTAGTGATTTAATATCATTTACAATCGCATCATAAGCTTTTTGATCGATATAATCTTGACTTGATTCTTCTATTGCTTTTTTAGCATTATCTTTTATAAATTCTTTAGCTAAATTTAACTCAGTTTCAGAGCTAAGTTCATTAATAACACCTTGAGCTCTCTCATCTTGGCAAAGATTAGAAATTGGATCTACACTTTCAAGATTGAAATTTTGAGCTCCATTTAAATTTAAATATATATTTGATTTATAAAGAATATGATCGATTTTAACTACAGATAAAATCAATCTCTTTGCAAAGGATCCAAAATTAACACCAAGAGCACTACTATTTTCTTCTAGACGTTTAAAAGCTTGAGAAAATTTATTAATTCTTTCTTCAGATTCACTAACAATGTTAAAAACTTGATCGCTGCCACTTTGGATATTTACAAAATCCTGTTGCATAGTCTGAATTGCAATGGAAATTTCGCTTGTAGATCTTTGAGTTCTTTCTGCTAACTTTCTAACTTCATCAGCCACAACCGCAAAGCCCCTACCATGTTCTCCTGCACGTGCAGCTTCAATAGCAGCATTTAAAGCTAGAAGATTGGTTTGATCAGCTATATCGCGTATTACTTCAACCACTGAAGTAATATTTTGGGAATTAGCTACAAAAGTTTGCACTGTTTCCTTGCTCGAATTTACAACATCCATTAAAGAACCCATAGCACTTTGCAAAGAATCCACCTCTGAGCCATTTTCTGTAGCTGTATGAGTAATGGCATCAACTGTATCATATACATTTTTCATCATGCTAATATCTTGATTTAATGAGCTAGAAATTTGAGACATATCTTTATTTTGATTTCCAAGGCTTAAATCCATTAAAGTTCTTGATAAAGCATTTTTAAAAGTGGATCTTGCTGTCACTTCTATGTTTGCTAAAGCTTTATTTATAAATTCGATATTATGAGCAAAAATTCCTTTTAAACCTTCAGGCAAAGCTTTGCGATAAAATTCACCTTTTTGAGAACAAGAAATAGAAGTATTAATTTCCCTTAAGTAAGCTTCTAGTCCATCAATAGTATTGTTAAGATTATCTGCTATTTCGGCTAATTTTTTGCTTTTTGTTTTTACATAGATCATTCTATTGTCAAAATTTCCTTCTTTTAACTCTCTACAAAGAACCAAAAGTTTATCTATCATTATTTGCTCATCTTTGTGTTGTCTAAGCAAATAAATCGTTAAAACAGCGATTAAAATAAAAATTATCACTCCAATATAAATATGAATAAAAATGGCGCCTAAAACACCGATAATACTTAGAAAAATAGTTGATAATAATCCATTTTTCACCATAAATTTACCCCTTTATTAAAAATTTTTGAAGTCATAAATTAAAGTATATTTTAGTAATATATATTACTTTAATCACTAAAAATTATACAAAAAAATAATTAAATATATCTTATTTAATTATTTTTTTGTAAGTTAAAAATAAGTTCATTATAAGTCATTTTATAAGAACTTACAATATCCATTAAAGCTGAAATTCCAGCATTAATGCCTGATTTTTGCTCTTTTTCAAGTAAAATTTTATAAATTTCTTTAATTATAGAAAGAGATTTTCTATTAGGCGCACGGCGAACAGAATAATAATTGATGATATTTCCATTGGCATCAAATGAAGCACTTACATTTGCAAATACCCAGTAAAAACTACCATCCTTAGCTTTATTTTTTACAAATGCAAAAATTTCTTCTCCTTTTTGAATATAATCCCAAAGACATTTAAATACAGTACGTGGCATATCTTCATGTCTTACTATATTATGAGGTTTATACAAAAGCTCATCGACCTTATAACCTGCATATTTTAAAAAGTCATTATTGGCATAAATGATATTCCCCTTAAGATCTGTTTTAGAAGTAATTAAAGCATTTTCAGATAAAACTATTTCTTTCATAATTAAAACATCCCAATAAAACAAATAAATCAAAAATAGAATTATTACTAACAATAAACAATAAAAAGTATACTAAATTATAAAATTTTCAAAAAATATTTTAAATTTTATAATGCAAATAATGAGAAATTTTGTAACATTTATATAAAAAATTATCATATCATATAAAAGAAAGTATTTCTAGATTTGTTTTTTTGTTAAAATTTACAATACGCATTGTTAAAATTATATTTCACAAAAGATCAAAAGGAGTGAATAAACTTGGAAACTTTAAGTCAAACTTTAGCTGAAAGAAAACCGCCTTTATATAAACGTATTATAAAAAGTCTTGGATTTTGGGTGATTATAGGCATTATTACAGGTATTATACTTGGTTATACAGATAAAGAATTAGCCATTGCTAGCAAACCAGGAGTTGATTATTTTATAGGTGCTTTAAAGGTTCTTATAGGTCCTATTATTTTTGTTACTTTGGTTTTGGGCATCATTAGTCTTGAAAGTTTAAAAAAAGTAGGTAGTATTGGCGCTAAAGCGGTTATCTACTTTGAAGTTGTAAGTACTTTAGCACTTGCTATAGGTATTTTTATGGCAAATGTTATGCAACCAGGCCATGGAATGAATCTTGATCCAAGTCAACTTGATACAAAAAGCGTTCAAAAATACATTTCTCAAACCACAGAAGTAAGCGCGAGCTCTGAGATCATGCATATTTTAAAAGATGCTATGCCTACTGATATTATCACGCCTTTTACAGAAGGAAAAACCATACAAGTTTTAGTTATTGCTATAATTACTGCTTTGATTATTTCTTTAATGAGAATAGAAGATAAACAAGCAATTCAAAGAGTTTTTGAAGTGGTACAAAATTTTGTTTTTAAAATTCTACAAATCATTATGTATTTTAGTCCTATTGCCGCCTTTTCAGCAATGGCTGTACTCATAGCTCAATACGGAATTGGCTCTTTGATCAACTTAGCATATTTACTTTTAGTAATGCTGATTTCATGTCTTGTTTTTATATTTGGAATCTTAGGTCTGATTTGTTATTTTGCAAAAGTAAATATCTTCAAATTTATGAGATTTATCTCAAGAGAAGTATTGATCGTTTTTGCAACCAGTTCAAGCGAGTCTGCACTTGCTCCTTTAATGAGAAAACTAGAAAAAGCAGGACTTTCTAAAGCAACAGTCGGACTTGTTTTACCAACGGGATATAGTTTTAATCTTGATTGTACAAATATTTATCTAGCTATGAGCTTAATCTTTCTAGCACAAGCTTTCAATGTAAATTTAAGTTTAGCACACGAAATCAGTATTTTAATAGTATTAATGATAGCCTCAAAAGGTGCAGTAGGTGTAACTGGATCAGGTTTTATAGTGCTTGGAAGTACGCTTGCGGCTCTAGGAAATATGGAAATTTCAGAAGCAAATGCAACCTTAGCGCAAGTTCTACCAGTAGCTGCCATAGGTGTTCTTTTAGGTGTTGATAAATTTATGTCTGAAATGAGAGCGGTTGGAAATCTTTGTGGAAATTCAGTAGCAGCCTTAATCGTTGCGATCTGGGATAAGCAAATTGATCGGGAAAAATTCAACTATGCTATGGATAATCCAGAAAAATTCCATAATGCTGGAATGAACTAATGGGTTCTTTGGAGGAAATCATATCGATTAACCTCCTCTAAAGTATTATCTTTTTTCCTAAATTGTTTTAAAAAACTTTCATTGAAATTAAAACTAAATCCAACTTGAACAACGGTATCATCAACAGTCTCTCTTGCGCTATAATCACGACGCAATAAATTTAAACTAAATACACTATAAGGAGAGTAAGATACTTGATAATTAGTTTTATCATTATCCTTGCTTATATCAAAAGCAAAAGCGGTGTAAGTTGGAATTACAAAACTCATTCCAAGCTGTAAATTTTTTTCTGCTTCATTGGGTATATAATAATTACTATAAGCCTTTATAAATTTACTATAACCAAACTCTGTACCAAAGCTTTTAGTATCTTTTTGTTCTTTTTGTTTATCAATAAAACCATTAACTCCAAATAAAAAATCATCTTTTTCATAACGATTGATTAAGCCCCCTGAGTAATTATAATTATCTTGAGCCACAAAAAGTTCTTTTTGAAAAAGCAAAGAATTATTCTCTCCCTCATAAAGAGAACTTAAATTTTTAACCTGCGCGTTTTCGTTTTGAAAATCTAAATTCCCATCTGTTTTATCTATACCATTATTATTTTCTAAAGTTTTTGAAAGCAAGCTATCAAAAGTGCTTTTAAAATCCACATTCTCTTCTTGAATTTTTGGAGCTTCTTTGGTATTTTTATAATCAAAGTGCTCCCAAGAATTTTGATTATTATTTTTTGCTAAAGCCTCTGTAAGTTCATCGGCATTGAGTAAAGAAAACAATGCTATTATATAAAAAATACCCCTCATTATTCTTATATTCCTTATTATTTCTTGTTTGAGTATTTATTATAAAAAAATAATATAAATAAAAATTCCATAAAGACTAAAAATTAAAATTAGCAAATTTAAAGTAAATAAGTGTATAATTAAAATAAAAAAGGGTTATTAATGCAAAAAGACAACCTCATAGCTTTTGTTATTTTTATTATTAGCACCATCGCATTTGTTATTTGGGGATTTGGTTATATTTCGCAACATCAACTGATTCTTTTTATTCTTGCTTCTATATTTGGCATTTTTATGGCATTTAATATAGGTGGAAATGATGTAGCCAATTCTTTTGGAACAAGCGTTGGTGCAAAAACAGTAACCATTAAACAAGCTTTAATTATAGCAGCTGTTTTTGAGCTAAGCGGGGCAATCTTCGCAGGCGCAGAAGTTACTAAGACCATACGCAGCGGTATTGTTATTTTTCCAAATTCTTTAGATCCTATGCTTTTTGTTATCATTATGCTTGCTGCACTTTTAAGCTCTGGGGTTTGGATTTTTATTGCAACCAAGAAAGGCTTACCTGTATCAACCACACACAGTATAGTTGGTGGGATTGTAGGTGCTAGCATTATGATGGGGCTTTTAAAATTTGATGGGATTCAAACACTCTCCATGGTTAAATGGAGTGAAATTTTAAGAATAGCTATTTCTTGGGTAGCTTCGCCTCTTTTAGGGGGTATTGTAGCTTATACTATTTATTCATACATTGATAAGAAAATTTTGAAACCATCAGAAAAACTAAACGATGATTTGAAAAATATCAAAAAAGAAAGAAAGAAATTCAAAGAAGAATATTTTTTAGATTTAAAAACAAAATCCCAAGAAGAACAAATTAAAGAACTTTCCGCTATAGCTTTAGATGAGGAAGAACAAGAAAATAATTTCTATAGAAATAAAATGAAGGAATTTAAGGATCAAGAAAAAGATATAGATATTTACTCTATTTTAAAAACTCATATGCCAATCATTGCTTGTATTGCTGCTGCTATCATTTCGGCAATGTTTTTATTTAAAGGTTTAAATAATGTTAGCACTTTAGATATTTTACAAAACTTTTGGATTATCGGAATTATAGGAACTATAAGTTATGTTGTAACATTTGCTATAGTCAAAATCGTTAAAAAAACAGAACTTAATAAAACTACTGATAGAATTTTCTCATGGTTTCAAATATTTACAGCCTCTAGTTTTGCATTTTCACACGGAGCCAATGATATAGCCAATGCTATAGGTCCTTTTGCGGCGATTTTAGATGTCTTAAAAAACGGCACAATTAACGCGACTTCTCCTGTACCTTTTGCTGCTTTAGCTATGTTTGGAGTTGCTCTAGTTGTAGGACTTTGGTTTTTAGGTAAAGAAGTGATTACTACAGTGGGTTCAAAACTTGCAACCATACGCCCTACTACTGGATTTTCTGCAGAACTTGGTGCAAGCATAGTTATACTCTTAGCTACACAATTTGGGATTCCTGTTAGCTCCACCCATATACTCATAGGTGCTATCTTGGGTATAGGAGTGTATAATAAAAATGCAAATTGGATTATGATGAAGCCTATAGGATTGGCTTGGATTATCACTTTACCAGCTGCTGGTATTATGGCAGCACTTGTATTTTTAGGATTTAAACTATCTTTAGGAATTTAAGTAAAGCTTATTTTTCTAAAATATTTTTTCCTTTAATTATATGCATTTTAATCTTTCCAAAAAGTTTATCCTCAGAATAAAGAGAACTTTTTGGAGCAAAAATTTCTTCATTCTCATCAAAAAGAACTAGATTAGCTTCTTTTCCGACTTCTATAACTCCACTATTTAAACCTAAAAATTCACTAGGATTTTTACTTGTAAATTGACAAAGCTCTTGCCAATTTAAAAATCCTTCTTTGATTAAAAAAGTATAGCAAAGACTTATAAATTCGCATACGCTATGGATTCCAAAGGCCGCTTCATCAAAAGCTAAATCTTTTAAAGAAATTGA
Source organism: Campylobacter sp. BCW_6460 (assembly GCF_001762705.1). Lineage (NCBI taxonomy): Bacteria > Pseudomonadati > Campylobacterota > Epsilonproteobacteria > Campylobacterales > Campylobacteraceae > Campylobacter > Campylobacter sp. BCW_6460. The sequence continues at coordinate 18,558 of NZ_MJXI01000034.1, forward strand.
TTTTGCACTATGTAAAGAAGTTAAAAAACTAATTTTTCCTTCTTTTAAAGCCTCTCTTAAAGCCAAAACATCTTCTTTACTTCTTAAAGGTGGCATAAGTTTCGCAGCAGTATTAAAATCTTCACAAGCACTATCATCTTTGATAAGATGATGAATGCTTACAAGTTTTAAATCCTTTTCATCTAATAATACCAAAGAATCTCTCAAACTTAAAAGATCAAAAACAACCTTATTTTTATAAAATTTAGCCAATTCTTTCATTTTAGCCACCTGGCTAGTTTCAGCGATTTTACTCATGCCTATAAGCCCTAGCTCAAAACTCATTTCACAATCATTCATCACTCCATTATCATCAAAATCCTTATCATAACAACGCACAAAAATTGGAGAGTCTTTCATAAAGGCATATTGTGAACTTACTTTTAAAGTATTTGCATCCAAAGAACTATCAAGCTCTAAAGCGCAAGCACCTTTATTTAAAAGAGTGGCTAAATTTTTAAGCTTGCCGTTTGCATCCTTGACCCGAACACTTGAAAAAATTTGCATCTTTCTTTGAGCTAAATTTTGTAAAAATAAAGCAAAACTTTCTTCATCAAAATCCATACAATCACGCAAAACTATACTAGAAATTCCTCCTTTTAGACACTCATTTTCTAAAAGCTCTAAATTAGCTAAAGAAAATTTATCGTTTTTTAAACTCACACACAAATCCACAAAAGATGGAAGTAAAGTCATGCCTTTAGCATCTAAAATTTCTTCACCTTGTAAATTAGAACCAATATTAGTAATTTTTCCTTCTTTAACCTCTATATCTTGTAAAGAATTTCCATAAATTTTTGCATTTTTAATTATCATGATTTTTCCTTAATCATTTTGCTTTAGTAAATTCTGCGTTGCTTCTTGCACACTTTTACCCTTAAAAATTGCCACTACTTCATTTACAATAGGAGTATAAATTCCTTTCATTTTTGCTAATCTTTCTATAGCATAAGCAGTTTTTACACCTTCTGCTACTTCATTAAGTTCAGCTAAAATACTATCTAATTTTTGATTTTGCGCCAGTTTTAAACCCACTCTATAATTTCTTGATAAAATACTCGTTGCAGTTAAAAACAAATCCCCTGCTCCACTTAATCCTAAAAAAGTTTCTTCTTTAGCACCAAAAAATTTACCAAAACGGTGCATTTCTACAAGTCCTCTTGAAATCAGTGCTGCTCTTGCATTATTACCAAGTTTTAACCCATCACTAATCCCACTTGCAATCGCTAAAACATTCTTATAAGCACCACAAATTTCAGCACCACGCACATCATTATCAATATAAGTTTTAATAAAATCAGGGAAAAAACTTGCAAATTTTTTACAAAGCTCTTGATTTATCCCGCTAATTATCAAGGCTGTAGGAAGTTTTTGCATTACTTCAGCAGCAAAAGAAGGGCCACTTAAAACACAAAAATTTTCTTTTGACACAAAATCCAAAAAAATTTCATCTAAAAATTGACAACTTTGATCTTCTATGCCTTTTGAAGCAATTAAAATTTTTTGTCCCTTGTTGATAAAATTTTCTTTAAGCCAAGCACGCATTCCTTGAGAACTTAAAGCAAAAACAAGATATTCACATTCTAAAGCTTCTTTTATGCTAACAAAATCTTCTAAATCACGCTGATGCAAAGAACTGATAAAACAATTGTGATTTTCTTTTAAGGCTAGATGTAAAGCACTGCCCCATTTTCCCGCACCAATAACCGCTATACGCATCAACCAAGCTTTGCTTTTAAAATTTCATTTACTTTTGCAGGATTAAAAGCTCCTTTACCTTCTTTCATTGCTTGACCCACAAAAAATCCAAAAAGCTTCTCTTTACCACTTTTATATTCTGCAACCTTATCAGCATTTGCATTTAAAATTTGTTCAATCACCGCTTCTATGGCTGAGTCATCACTTACTTGCTTAAGTCCTAGCTTTTCTATAGCTTCATCAATTTCCACACTAATATTTTCAAATACAAAAGCCAAAACATCTTTAGCCGCCTTTGCACTGATAGTGCCATCTTCTATGCGTTTAATTAAAACTCCAAGCTTTTGAGCATCTACAGGAGAATTTTCTATAGTCAATTCTCCTTTTAAAAGTCCCATGAGTTCAGTATTTAACCAATTTACACAAAGTTTAGGATTTAAATTTTGAGAAATAAGACTTTCAAAAAAACGACTCATTTCTAAAGAACTGATTAAAACCTCAGCATCACTTTCTTTTATACCAAGCTCGTCTATAAAGCGTGCTTTCTTCTCATCAGGAAGTTCAGGGATTTTAATATCTAAAAACTCATCTTTTAATAAAACAGGCAATAAATCAGGATCAGGAAAATATCGATATTCTGCTGCTTCTTCTTTGCCACGCATACTTCTCGTAACTAAATTTGTCGTATCAAAAAGTCTGGTTTCTTGAACTACTTCTTGTTCGTAAGTTCCATCTTCCCAAGCCTCACTTTGTCTTTTTACCTCATATTCTATGGCTTTTTGGATAAAACGAAAAGAATTAAGATTTTTAATCTCTACTCTAGTATAAAGTTTTGTATCGCCCTTAGGTCTTATGCTAACATTTGCATCGCATCTAAAACTTCCTTCTTGCATATTTGCATCTGAAATATCTAAAAAGCGTATAATAGAATGAAGTTTTTTAAGATAAGCTACTGCCTCATCACTACTTCTAAGCTCAGGCTCACTGACAATCTCAAGCAAAGGAGTTCCTGCACGATTTAAATCCACTTTAGAAAAATTACTTTCATGGATATTTTTACCTGCATCTTCTTCCAAGTGCGCTCTTGTAATACCTATGCGTTTATTTTCACCATTTACATTGATAAAAAGCTCACCCTTTTCTACTATAGGGATATCAAATTGTGAAATTTGATAAGCCTTAGGTAAATCTGGATAAAAATAATTCTTGCGATTAAAAACACTTTTTTTATTAATTGTTGCATTGACAGCTTTTCCAAAAGCTATAGCTTTTTTTACAGCCTCTTCATTTAAAACAGGCAAAGCTCCTGGTAAGGCCAAACAAGTGGGACAAACATTAGTATTTGGAGCTTCTCCAAAAGAAGTTGCACATGAGCAAAAGATTTTTGTTTTTGTATTTAACTGAGTATGAACTTCAAGACCTATAACTACTTCAAACATAAAATTTCCTTGAATTTTTAAATGTTTTATTTTATCTTTTTTTCTTTTAGAAAGGCTTTAAATATTAACTTTAAATGCTATAATCCTTAGGCAATTTATATTTAAGGAGTTAAAATGCCATTATTAGACAGTTTTAAAGTTGACCATACTAAAATGCCAGCTCCTGCTGTGCGTTTAGCTAAAGTTATGAAAACACCTAAGGGTGATGATATTAGTGTGTTTGATTTGCGTTTTTGCATACCAAATAAAGACATTATGAGCGAAAAAGGCACTCATACCTTAGAACATTTATTTGCAGGATTTATGAGAGATCATTTAAATTCAAATTCAGTTGAAATTATTGATATTTCACCTATGGGTTGTCGCACGGGTTTTTATATGAGTTTAATTGGAACACCTGATGAGAAAAGTATTGCAAAAGCTTGGGAAGAAGCTATGAAAGATGTTTTAAGCGTAAGCGATCAAAGCAAAATTCCTGAACTTAATATCTATCAATGCGGAACTTGTGCCATGCATTCTTTAGATGAAGCCAAACAAATTGCCCAAAAGGTTTTAAATCTAGGTATTAGCACAATGAATAACAAAGAATTAAAACTCGAGAATGCTTAAAAAGAATCTTTATTTTTAAATGATTAAGCTTTAATTAATATATTTTTATATATGATTTTGAAATTTTATTATTTTAAAAGGAGAAAAAATGAAACTGATGTGCGAGATGTGTAGTATCTAGTGCGTCCTTTGGCTTAACATTATGTTTCCAAAGGTCCAAAAAGTGGATAAGGAGATATAATGTGTAAGAAAGTCAAAAAAGTTTATTTTTTCAAAATACTCATTTAAAATCTTAACTTACAAAAATTTCTCTAATAAAATTTAATTCAAAATATCTTCTTATCCTTAATTTTAATTTAAGGAGTAAAAATGAATTTACCTATACTTGATTTACAAGCTTATGAAAAAGATAAAAGCACTTTTCTTAAAAACTTAAGAGAAATCGCTTCTAAAATAGGCTTTTTTTATCTTATCAATACCGGTATAGATAAAAATTTAAACAAGAAATTATTCAAACTTGGCAAAGAATTTTTTAATCTTCCTAGAAGTTCGAAAGAGCTTATTTCTATGGTGCATTCTCCTCAATTTAGAGGTTATACTAGCGAAGGTTTTGAATACACAGCAGGAGCTAAGGATTATAGAGAACAACTGGATATAGGCACAGAAAGAGATGCTTTAAACTGGAATTTAAACTCACCCTTATGGCAAAGATTAGAAGGTCCTAATCTTTGGCCTAGTGAAATTCCAGAACTTAAAAAAACTTTCTTAACTTGGCACGAACAAACCAAAAAAGCTTGTTTAAAGCTTTTAAAAACCTTCGCTCAAGCCCTTGATCTGCCTAGCAATGCTTTTGATAAACTTTATGGAAAAAATTCTTATGAACATTGTAAAATCATACATTATCCTAAAAGTTCAAAAAACACTACTCAAGGCGTGGGTTCACATAAAGATGTCGGGCTTATCACTTTTGTTTTTCAAGAAAAACAAAGCGGACTTGAAGCTTTTATAGATGGTAAATGGCTTAGTATACCCCCACTTGAAAATAGCGTTGTAGTTAATATAGGAGAATTTTTAGAACTAGCTACCAATGGCTATTTAAAAGCTACTATTCACCGCGTGAATTTAAGCCCAAAAGAACGCTTTAGCATAGCTTATTTTCTTGGAGTGCAACTTGATAAGGATATACCTATTTTTAAGTTAAATCCAGAGCTTGCTAAAGAAAGCAAAGGTGTGGATACTGATCCTAAAAATCCACTTTTAAGAAATGTTGCAAGTAATTATTTTAAAAGAATGATACGCTCTCATCCTGATGTAGCAAGCATTTATCATAGTGACTTGATAGAAAAATTTAGTTTTGCGTAAAGGAGAAAAAATGACTTTATTTACTAAAGCTTTTTGCGTCGCTACTCTTTTTACCGGTTTTGCATGGGCAAATGAAGAACTTAAAGTTGGCTCTTCTACAACACCTCATGCAGATATTTTAAGATTTATAAAATCAGCGCTTCAAAAACAAGGTTATGATTTAAAAATTTATGAATTCAATGATGGAGTAATCCCTAATGTAATGGTTGAAAATGGTGAGTTAGATGCTAATTATTTTCAGCATGAACCCTATTTAAAAGAATTCAATCAAAGACAAGGCACCCATCTTGTAAAAGTTGCCAGTATCCATATAGAACCTATGGCAGTGTATTCTAAAAAACATAAAAAATTTAACCCCAAGGAAGGACAAAGCATTTCTATACCCAATAATCCTACAAATGAAAGCCGTGCTTTACGCATTGTAGCAAGCAAAGGACTTATAGAAGTTAAGGATAATGAGCTCATCACTCCTTTAGATATCACTAAAAATCCTAAGAAGCTTAAATTCGTAGAGTTAAAAGACGCTCAACTTACAAGGAGTTTAAATGATGTAGATTATTCTCTTATTAATAGCAATTTTGCTATTTTAGCAGGTTTAAACCCTGTAAAAGATGGGCTTTATACAGAAAGTAAATATAGTGAATATGGCAACATCATCGCTGTTAAAGAAGGTAATAAAAACCTTCCTAAAATCAAAGCCCTAGTAAAGGCCTTGCAAAGCGATGAAGTTAAAAAATTTATAGAAGAAAAATATCAGGGTGCTTTAATCCCTACATTTTAAGGAGAATAAATATGAAAAATTCAATCATTTCTTATCCAAGAATAGGTGCAAATAGAGAATTAAAATTTGCTATTGAAAAATACTTTAAAAACCAAAGTTCTAAAGAGGAGCTTTTAAAAAGCGCTAAGGATTTAAGGATTAGACACTGGCAAGAAATTCAAAAAGCTGGCATTGATTTTATCCCTAGTAATGATTTTTCACTTTATGATAATGTCTTAGATGCGGCTGTGCTTTTTAACATTGTTCATACAAAGTATAAAAATTTAAATTTAGATGCTTTAGATGAATACTTTGCTCAAAGTCGAGGTTATCAAGGAGAAAATGGAGATGTTACAGCCTTAGCAATGAAAAAATGGTTCAATACAAATTATCATTATTTGGTGCCTGAGTGTGATAATGCTGATATTATAGCTTTAACAGGGGATAAAATTTTTAAAGAATATCTCGAAGCTAAAGATCTTGGCATAGAAAGCAAGCCTGTTTTAATAGGCATTTTCACACTTTTTAAACTCATTGCCTTTAAAGATGAAAAAACTCAAAAACTCGCCAAAGAAAAGCTTTTAAACGCTTACATAGAGCTTTTTGATAAACTAAATGAACTTAAAGTGACATGGCTTGAACTTGATGAGCCTTATTTGGTTTATGATTTAAGCAAGGAAGATATCGCTTTGTTCGAAGAATTTTACCAAGAACTTTTAAATCACAAAAAAAATCTTAAAATTTTACTTCAAAGCTATTTTGGAGACTTAAGAGATATTTATCCTAAACTTTTAGAAAGCAAATTTGATGCTTTGGGGCTTGATTTTATCGAAGGTAAACAAAGCTTAGCCTTAGTTCAAAAATACGGCTTTGCTAAAGATAAAATCCTTTTTGCAGGTCTTATTAACGCCAAAAATATCTATGCTAATGATTATGCTAAAAGCCTAAAGCTTATTAAAGAGCTTCAAAAATATACACAAAATATCATCTTAAACACTTCTTGCTCACTTTTACATGTGCCTTATAGCACTGAATTTGAAAGCAAATTGGATCCAAGCTATCTTAAACTTTTTGCCTTTGCTAAAGAAAAACTTCAAGAACTTAAAGATTTAAAAGAAATTCTAAATTCTAGCGAAGAAAATCCGCTCTTTAGAGCCAATCAAGAGCTTTTTAAAAATATCCCAGAGCGTTTAGATGAAAAAGTCAAAGCAAGGCTTAAGGCTTTAAAAAAAGAAGATTTTACCAGAATGCCTAGTTTTAAAGAACGCGCCTTAATCCAAAAAGAATTTTTAAAACTCCCTCTTTTACCAACCACAACCATAGGTTCCTTTCCTCAAAGTGCTGATGTAAGATCTAATCGCCTTGCCTTTAAGCAAGAAAAAATTTCAGCTCAAAACTACACTGAATTTAACCAACAAAAAATCAAAGAATGCATACAAATTCAAGAAGAAATAGGACTTGATGTTTTAGTGCATGGAGAATTTGAAAGAAATGATATGGTGGAGTATTTTGGAGAGAATTTAAAGGGCTTTTTATTTACTCAAAATGGTTGGGTGCAAAGCTATGGCACAAGGTGCGTTAAGCCTCCTGTAATTTGGGGTGATGTATCACGCACAAAGCCTATTACCTTAGCTTGGTCTAAATTTGCACAAAGTTTAAGTCAAAAAATCGTAAAAGGTATGCTAACTGGACCTGTAACCATACTTAATTGGTCCTTTCCAAGAGAAGACATCAGTCTAAAAGAAAGCACTGAGCAAATTGCCTTAGCTATAAGAGATGAAGTATTAGATCTTGAAAATGCAGGTATAAAAATCATACAAATTGATGAAGCGGCTTTGCGTGAAAAACTACCTTTAAGAAAAAGTGATTGGCATAGTGAGTATTTAGATTGGGCTATTCCTGCTTTTAATCTTGTGCATAGCGGGGTAAAAGCTAAAACTCAAATTCACACTCATATGTGTTATAGTGAATTTAGTGATATCTTAAAAGAAATTGACGCTATGGATGCTGATGTGATTTCTTTTGAAGCTTCAAGATCAAACTTAAGTCTTTTAGATACCCTAAAAGCTATTCATTTTAAAACTGAAGTAGGACCAGGAGTTTATGATATACATAGCCCTAGAGTTCCAAGCATAGAAGAGCTAAGCTTAACCATAGAAAAAATTTTAAACAAATTACCTAAGGAGCAAATTTGGATCAATCCAGACTGCGGACTTAAAACAAGGGCTTATGAAGAAGTTATAGCCTCTCTTAAAAATTTAGTTACAGCTACGCAAAAAATACGAAAACAATTATAAGGAGTTTTTATGTGTAATTTTTCTTTTGAAGTTTTTCCACCAAGAAAGGATGAAAATATCAAAAATCTTCATGCTATCTTAGATGATTTAGGGCAATTAAGCCCTAATTTTATCAGCGTAACCTTTGGAGCTGGAGGCTCTGTTAACTCACAAAACACTTTAGAAATTGCAAGCTTAATCCAGAAAGAATATCAAATTCCTAGCATAGTACATTTACCTTGTATCCATTCTAGTAAAGAAAAAATCACTCAGATACTTCAAAAATGCAAAGAAAAAAATCTTAATCAAATTCTTGCCCTAAGAGGCGATATATGTGAGAATTTAGAAAAAAGCAAAGATTTTTCTTATGCTAGTGATTTAATTTCTTTTATAAAAAAACAAGAATATTTTGAAATTTATGCCGCATGCTATCCTGAAAAACATAATGAATCTAAAAATTTCATCGAGGATATACACCATCTTAAAACTAAGGTAAATGCAGGAACAGACAAGCTCATTACTCAACTTTTTTACGATAATGAAGATTTTTATACTTTTAAACAAAATTGTGCTTTAGCAGGTATTGACATACCTATTTACGCAGGTATTATGCCTATTACTAACAAAAGACAGGTTTTAAAAATTTCTCAACTTTGCGGAGCTAAAATCCCTCCTAAATTTGTTAAAATTTTAGAAAAATATGAAAATAATACTTTGGCTTTAGAAGATGCAGGTATCGCGTATGCTTGCGATCAAATTGTCGATTTAATCACAAGTGGCGTAGATGGAATTCATCTTTATACTATGAATAAATCCAAAGCAGCTATTAAAATTTATGAAGCTGTAAAGCATTTGCTTAAAGAAGAGCTTCGTGCTTAGAAAATAAACTATTTTTTGCTTTTATCTTAACTTATTTTCATTTTTTAGCTTATGGTTTTCTATAAGTAAAACAAAAATTAAAGATAAAAGCAAACCTGGTATAATACCCAAGCAAAGATAGAAAAAAGAATTATATTTAAAAAAGAAGAAAAGTGCGCCAAAAAGCATTAAAGCTAAAGATGCACCTTTAAAAAATTCTAAAATATAGATCAATGACCTTCCTCAACAACAGTTGCACCCGCTAAATATACATAAGTTAAAATCATAAAAATAAAAGCTTGTAAAAATGCCATAAAAGTTAAAAGCACATAAGCAGGAAGCGGAGCTATATAAGGAACTAAAGCTAAAATTACCATCAAAAATAAATCGTCACCTTTAATATTTCCAAACAAACGGAAGGACAAAGAAACCACACGAGAAAGATGAGAGACTATCTCTATAGGAAACATCAAAGGAGCTAAAAGTTTAATAGGTCCCATGAAATGAGCAAAATACTTTACAAAACCTTGTGCCCTAATACCCTCAAAATGATAATATACAAAAACTATAATAGCTAAGGACAAAGTCAAATTTAAACTTGCAGTTGGAGCGTGAAAACCAGGTATTATACCTATAATATTACTAAAAAACACTATAATCCCCAAAGTTGCAACCAAAGGAAGATATTTTCTTGCACCTTTTTCACTTCCCATGGTATCTCTACCCATAGATAAAACTCCCTCTAAAAAAGCCTCACCTAAATTTTGCATACCGCGTGGAACAAGTTGCATAGAACGAGTAGCCATCATAGCCACTATAACAGCAATTAAAGCTACCAAACCTATGTGAAAAAAATAAGAAAAAGTATGACTTGCATCAAGCAAAGAGCTAAATAAAAATAAATCTTTCATGGTTTCCTCAAAAATTTTATTCTAAACTCGAAATTTTAGCAAAATCTTACTTATATTTTAATGAAAATTTACATCCATTCTAAAACTTGCGAAAGTTCTTTAGCAACAAAACACTTAAGCCCTATATCTTCCAAAGGCTTAGAAGGAACAATGGCATTTTTAAATTTTTGCATTTTAGCTTCTTTTAAACGCGTATCAAGGCTAAAAACCTCTCTAATTTCTCCATTTAAACTAAGCTCCCCTATAAAAATACTATCTTTGCTCAAAGGGCGATTTTTAAAGCTTGAAATAATAGCTGCAACCACAGCCAAATCCGCCGCAGTTTCACTTACTTTTACTCCGCCGCTAATATTTACAAATACATCATAATGCCCTAAAGGAATTTCAAGTTTTCTTTCAAGCAAAGCCAAAAGCATATCTAAGCGATTTTTTTCATATCCTGTAGCGCTGCGTTTTGGGTAAGAACTTTCACACACTAAAGCTTGAACTTCTAAAACCAAGGCACGAGATCCTTCCATCACAACACCTAAAGCACTTCCTGAAATAGCCTTTCCACGAGTAAAAAAACGATTTGCTAAATCTTTTGCGCTGATCAAACCTTTAGCAGTCATCTCAAAAATACCTACTTCATTCGTTCCACCAAAACGATTTTTAAAGCCTCTTAAAAGTCTGATTTCTTTAGTGGCATCTCCTTCAAAATAAAGCACCACATCTACCATATGCTCAAGAACCCTAGGCCCTGCTATAGCACCTTCTTTAGTAATATGCCCTATGATAAAAGTACTGATATTATAAGCCTTGCTAACACGCATAAGTTCAAAAGTAATCTCACGCACCTGAGTGATGCTTCCTGCTGCTGAAGTGATTTTATTTGAATATAGAGTTTGTATAGAATCAACGATAAGAATGCTATAATCTTTTTTGTGCAATTCTTCTAAAATATTTTCAAGGCAAAGTTCAGTAAGTAAAAATAAATTCGGAGTATTAGCCTCAAGACGATCAGCTCTTAATTTAATCTGGGCTTTACTTTCTTCGCCACTGACATAAAGCACTTTTTTACCCTGTTTAGCTAAATTTGAAGCAATTTTTAACAAAAGCGTAGATTTTCCCACACCTGGACTTCCGCCTATAAGCACTAAAGAACCTTCAACAAGCCCTCCGCCTAAAACCAAATCAAGCTCATTATCATCTGTGCTGTATCTTGTAAAATGTTCTAACTCCACATCTTCAATACAAACAGCCTCACTTGTTTTCATACTAACTTGTGCAAGCTCTTTTAAAACTTTAATTTGCTCAGCTTTTAATTCTATAAAACTATCCCAAGCTCCACAATCAGGACATTTTCCAAGCCATTTGCTTTGTTGATTTCCACAAGCTTGGCATTCAAAAAGTGCTTTATTTTTTGCCATTATTCAAAAATAGGATCTAATAAAGTATCTAAGTAAGCATTTGCATTAAATTCTTGTAAATCCGTCATTTGCTCACCCACGCCTACATAAAAAATAGGAAGCTCAAGCTCTCTTGCTATACTAAAAAGTGCACCCCCTTTAGCTGTCCCATCAAGCTTTGTGATAATCACACCATCAAGTTTTACAAGCTCATTAAAAGCTTTAGCTTGTAAAATTCCAGCATTTCCCTGTGTTCCATCTAAAACTAAAATTTTTCTATGGGGTGCACCTTCTAAAGCTTTGTTTGAAATTCTCACAATTTTTTCAAGCTCATGGGCTAAATTTTTTTGATTTTGCAAACGCCCTGCTGTATCGATAATAACCCTATCAAAATCCTTTGCTTTTGCTTTAGAAATGGTATCAAAAGCAACCGCTGAAGGATCATGCCCTTGTGCAGTTAAAACTATATCTACATCCACTTTTTGCGCCCAAAGTTTTAATTGCTCAATCGCACCTGCTCTAAAAGTATCACACGCTCCTAAAATCACTTTTTGATTTTGGTTTTTATATAAATAAGCAAGTTTGGCAATACTTGTTGTTTTTCCCGCTCCATTTACTCCTAAAATAAGCTCTACAAAAGGTTTTTCTTGATTGGTTTCTTTTTTTTCATAAAGAAAATAAGAACCCATAACACGCTTTAAATCTTCTTTTTTTACTTCATTTTGAGGCGGTAAATAATAAATTATCTCTTCAACTATTTCATAACTTACATCTGCTTCAAGCAAAATTTCTTCAAGCAAATCTTTGGTTATCTTTTTATTCTCTCCTTTAACTCCAATAATATTTTCAAGAGTTTTTGCAAGTCCTTTTTTAAAAAAATTAAACATTAAAGTATAGCCTTTTGTATATCGATTTCTAGCATTTCTTCAGGAATAAGCCCTAAATACTGATTAATCAATTTAGAATGCTTGTTGTAAAGAAACATGGTAGGAATTCCATTTACCCCACCTAAAACTTTAGCTAAAAGATAGTTATTTTCACCATTAGAGACTTTATAAGATATTTTATGTTGTTCTATAAATTTTTGAATCTCCTCATTAGACTTATCCTCTAATAAAACTCCAACTATATTAAAATCATTGTTATACTTTTCTTGCAGTTTGTTAAGATGAGGAATTTCGGCAATACAAGGAGTACACCAAGTAGTAAAAAATACAAACAAAGTTGCCTTATCTTCATCGTTGAAATTTAAAACGGCATTTTCTTTTTTTACTGAAATTGATCCTCCATCAATCAAATTAAGTTTAAAATTCATATCATCACTTTGATTTATACTTGCCTCGGTGCTTAAATTTACATCATTTTGCTGTTTTTCTTTATCATTGCTACAAGCAACAAATAAACAAGATATTACCACTAGTAAAAGTATTTTTTTAATCTTCATTATTTATCAATCCTTTATTCTTCTTTATAAAAATGCTAAAATTATAACATATATAAGATAATATTTTTTTAAAGGCATATTAATGGAAAAAACAGATTTTAGGGCATTGCAAAAAATACGCCTTTTCAAACATTCAAAACTAAATTTCAAACAAGATTATAAAATATTTAAAGAATGTCTTAAAATAATAAAACTATTTAAAGCTAAAAATATTTTAATTTTTATTCCTTTGCATTATGAACCAAACTTAATAAAATTTCGCCATATTCTTAATAAAAATTACAAACTTTTTGTTCCATTTATGCAAGATAAAAGTTTAAAAATTGTAAAATTAAGATTGCCTTTTATTAAAAAAAGGTTTGGGGTTTTAGAGCCTATAGATTCTTTTTTTAAAGCAAAAATTGATTTAGCCATTGTGCCTGTAATTGGCGTCGATAAAAATTTAAAAAGAATAGGACATGGGCAAGGTTTTTATGATAGATTTTTTGAAAATTTAAATTACAAACCTCATATAATATTTGTCCAAAGTATAGATGCTTTAAGTCAAAATAATCTAACACAAAAGCATGATATTTCAGGAAAATTATACATAAACCCTTATAAAAAATATTACAAGAAAGAAAGAAAAAATGATAGAATCACTGATCGCATTTATAGCCGCTATAGTCGGACTCGGTATAGGATATTTAGTTGCAAAAAAAATCAATGATGCCAAATATGAAATTTTCGTAGAGCAAGCTAAAGCTAAAGCTAAAGCTATAGAATACGAAGCAGAGCTTATTTTAAAAGATGCAAAAAATTCAATTCTTAATGCAGAATTAGAAGTTAAAAAAAAATATGAAGAAAAAACTCACAAAATTCAAAAAGATTTTAATCAAAAATTTGATGATCTTTCTAAAAAAGAACAAAAACTTCAGCAAGAAGAAGAAAAACTAAAAGAAGATAAAGAATACCTTTGCAAGTCACAAAAACACATTCAAAACTTACAATCTGATGTTGATAAATTAAAAAATAAATATCAAGAAAAACTTGACGATGTTTTAAAAATTTTAGAACATTCTACAGGACTTACACAAAATGAAGCTAAAGCAATCATTCTTAAAAAAGTAGAAGAAAATTCTCGCGAGCAAATTGCACATATAGTAAGAAAATATGAAGAAGAAGCAAAAAATGAAGCCAAAAGAAAAGCTAATTTCATCATTGCTCAAGCTACCTCTCGTTTTGCAGGTGAATTTGCAGCTGAAAGACTTATCAATGTTATTAACATTAAAAACGATGAACTTAAAGGACGTATCATTGGTAAAGAAGGACGCAATGTTAAAACCTTAGAAATGGTTTTAGGTGTTGATATTATCATCGATGATACACCAGGTGCTATTATAGTAAGTTGTTTTAATCTTTATCGCCGTGCTATTGCTACAAAAGTTATAGAGCTTTTAGTTGAAGATGGCAGAATTCAACCCGCGCGCATAGAAGAAATTCACGAAAAAGTGTGTAAAGAATTTGATAGTGCTATTCTAGAAGAAGGCGAAACCATAGTTATGGATCTAGGTTTAAATAAAATACACCCTGAAATTGTAAAACTCATAGGAAAACTCAAATACCGCGCAAGCTATGGACAAAACGCTTTAGCACATTCTTTGGAAGTAGCTCACCTTGCAGGAATCATTGCTGCTGAGTGCGGTGGGGATGAAAACTTAGCACGTCGTGCGGGAATTTTACATGATATAGGAAAAGCATTAACCCATGATTTTGAAGGATCTCATGTGGATTTAGGCGCAGAACTTTGCAAACGCTATAAAGAGCATCCTGTAGTAATCAATGCTATTTACGCACACCATGGACACGAAGAAGCTGCAAGCATAGAATCAGCAGCTGTTTGTGCAGCAGACACTTTAAGTGCTGCACGACCTGGAGCTAGAAGAGAAGTGTTAGAAGCTTTCTTAAAAAGAGTCAGTGAGCTAGAAGATATCGCTAAAAGTAAAGAAGGGATTAAAAATGCCTATGCAATCAATGCCGGAAGAGAAATTCGCGTCATAGCCAATGCTCAGCTTGTTAATGATGATGAAAGTGTACTTTTGGCTAAGGAAATAGCAGCTGAAATTCAAGAAAAAATGCAATATCCTGGCGAAATTAAAGTCAATGTTATACGTGAACTTAGAGCTGTAGAATACGCTAAATAAGGTTTATTATGCAAGATATGATTGATACTTTAATAAAATATGGTTATATTGTTTTATTCTTTTACTCTTTAGGAGGTGGAATGGTTGGAATTTTAGCTGCAGGAGTTTTAAGTTCTCAAGGAAAAATGGATCTTAGTTTTTGCATTACTCTTGCTTTTATTGCTAATACCATAGGTTCAACTTTGCTTTTTATACTTGGAAAATATTATAAAAAAGATATTATGCCTTATTTTAAAAAACACCGACGCAAGCTAGCCCTTGCTATGATGAAAACAAAACAACACGGAATTATTTTATTTGTAACTCAAAAATTTATTTATGGTTTAAAAACTTTCATTCCCATAGCTGCAGGTATGGCAAAATATAATTTTATTAAATTTTTTATTATCAATACTCTAGCTAGTTTGGCATGGGCTATTGTTCTAGGTTTTGTTGCTTATACTTTTGGGTATGTTATTGAAGCAATTTTTGATAAACTGAGTTTATATCCTTATACTGCTCCTTTATTTTTATTATTTTTAGCTGGAATAATTTGGCTCTATTTAAGTAAATTTTCCAAAAAATAATGTCTCTATGGAATTCTTTTTCTTACTCTTTTAAAGAATTTCATTATTTATTTTTATCTGTTGTTATTATTTTTATTTTTAATATCCTTTTAGAATATAATAATTTTTTAAAATTTAAAAACCAAAAACATTACTTTATAAATAACGCTCTATTAACGCACCAATATACAAAATATAATAAAAAAAATAAAAAATACTGGGTTTTAAAGCTACAAACTGAAAACTTCACTTTTTATACTACAAGTTTTAAGGATTTAAATTTAAGCAAGAATCAACTTTTAAGCCTTAGAATTATCACCCATAATATTAACTTTAAAGACTATCTGAGCAAAAGTTTTTACGCACCTTCTTATGATTTTCAAAAATTAAAAGAAAAAGAATACAATCCCATTATATCTTACTTCTTAAATCAACATACAAATGAAAAAATTAAAGAATTTTATGGTGCTTTATTTTTTGCACTGCCCATATCTTTAGAGCTTAGAAACGATGTAAATTACTACGGCATAGCACACCTTATAGCAATTAGCGGTTATCACATAGGCTTGCTTTTTAGTTTAATTTTCTTTATTTTAGCTCCAATTTATAGTTTTTTCCAAAAAAGATATTTTCCTTATAGAAATTTACGTTTAGATTTAAGTATTTTAATTTTTACACTACTTTTAGCTTATGCTTGTTTAATAGGATTTGTCCCTTCTTTTGTGCGCTCCTTGATTATGGCTTTTTGGGTTTTTTATCTATTGTGTAAAAATATAAAAATTATTAATTTCTTTACGCTTTTTTGTAGTATTTTATTATGCATTTCTCTTTACCCTAGACTTTTATTTAGCATTGGATTTTTATTTTCTATTTTAGGTGTTTTTTATATTTTTTTATATATGCATCATTTTGCAAATAAATTTAATAATCTTATAAATATTATTTTGCTTAATATTTGGACTTTTTTTGCTATGGTTTTACCTGTGCTTTATTTTTTTCCACTTATAAGCTACCAACAAATTTTAGGTATTATTTTGAGTGGAATTTTTGTAATATTTTATCCTTTAGTATTATTTTTACATCTTATAAACTATGGAGATTTGTTCAATTTTATCTTAGATGAATTTTTTAAATTTAAAATTTATGGAACTAATATCCATATCCCATTTTGGATTTTTATAAGTTATCTTATTGTTTCTTTAATCTCTGTGCGATTTAAATATCTAGCTTTTCTTTGTATTTTTGCGAATTTTATTCCCTTCATTATGATTGTGATTTAGAAAATAATAGAGTTTAAGCCCAAAAAGATAAATAATCCAAGAAATATAAATCCAAATAAAAAAGAATAAAATAGTAGAAAAAGATCCATAAACACTAGCGTATGTTTTATTATATACCACATAATATACAAACAAATTTTTTCCTATATACCAAATAGCACCCGCTCCAAAAGATACTAAAGCTAAACTTCTAAGAGTTCCCTTATGAACAGAACTTGAATAAGATATAAAAAATAAACCCCAAATAATTACAAAGGGTAAAATTTCAAAAAAATTAAACCCTATTTTATAATCATCTAAAGTTTGTTGGATAAAACCTGAAATATAAAAACTAAGCCCAAGCCCTAAAGGAACAAGAGTCAAAAGAGTCCAATAAGAACTAATGCTTTGCCAAAGTCCTTTAGGTTCATTTTTAGTAATACGATTGATTACAAAATCATAGCCTGAAAAAAAAGCTAAAGAAGTAAATGCCATAGCAATAAGACCTACAATACCCAAATTTACACTATTTTTTAAAAAAGTATCGATGTAAGTAGCAACAACATCTTGTTGCGTTGGTATTAAAAAAGCAAAAATTACTTGCTTTGCTTTTTCATAATAAGCTTTAAAACTAGAAATTTGCGTAAAAACAGAAAAACATACAAATAAAATAGGTATTAAAGATAATACAGTATAAAAACTAAGCGCTGCTGCATAATTTAAAATTTCCTTATCACGCAAATTTAGCAAAATAGTAAAAAAATTTTTCACCTTCTAAAGTCCCATTTTAAAAGGATTTAGTATATTATTTGGATCAAAAGCTTTTTTAATATTTCTCATTAAATTCATTTCGGCTTCAGAAAAAGCTAAATTCATAAAAGGTGCTTTAGAGAGTCCGATACCATGCTCTCCGCTTAAAGTTCCTCCAAGTTTCACTGTTAATTTAAAAATCTCTTCCACAGCTTCATAGCCTTTTTTCACTTGCTCTTGATCATTTTTATCAGGAACCATCACATTAGTATGCACATTTCCATCCCCTGTATGCCCAAAACAAGGAATTTTAAAACCATATCTTTTAGAAATCTCATCTATACCTTCAAGCAAGGCAGGTAGTTTAGAACGCGGAACTGTAATATCTTCATTAAGTTTTAAAGTTCCATACATGGCAATGCTTTGAGAACAATTTCTTCTAGCAAACCAAATATCTGCGGCTTCTTGTTCGTCTTTTGCTATTTTAAATTCACTAGCTCCAGCTTCTAAAAAATAATGTTCTAAATTTCTTAAATCCTCATCAATAGCTTCTTTAACATTACCATCCACATCAGCAATCAAAATAGCACCAGCTTCTATAGGCAAACCTTTATTAAATTTACTCTCAACCGCTCTAATGCTAAGATTGTCTAAAAATTCCATAGATACAGGACTTACACCGCTAGCAAGACTTTTGTAAACCGCATTCATAGCACTTTTTACACTTGGAAAAATAGCAAAAGCGGTTTTTTTGAATTTAGGTAAAGGCATTAATTTTAAAGTAAGCTCACTTAAAACTGCCAAAGAACCTTCACTAGCGATTAAAATTCCTGCCAAATTATAACCTGCCACATCTTTAATAGTGCGTTTTCCTGCACGAATGATTTCTCCGCTAGGCAAAACAGCCCTTAAAGCCATCACATAATCTTTTGTAATGCCATATTTTGCAGCTCTCATTCCCCCAGCATTTTCGCTTACATTACCCCCTAAGCTAGAATACTCCATGCTAGCAGGGTCAGGCGGGTAAAAAAGTCCGTATTTAGCCACTTCTTTTTGTAAATGTATATTAATAACCCCAGGTTGCACAACAGCCACTAAATTTTCAAGATCAATTTCCAAAATTTTATTCATATGCTTTTCAAAAGCAAGCACCACACCGCCATTAACAGCTAAAGCTCCTCCTGTAAAACCAGATCCTGAGCCTCGCGGTATGACTATGATATTATTTTCATTGCAAAATTTTAAAATTTGAGCAATATCTTCTTCATTTCTTGGAAAAAGAACCCCATCGGGTAAATAATGCTTTTTTGTCGCATCATAGCTATAAGCTCTTTTGTGAATTTCATCAAAATAAGCGTTTTCTTCTCCTAAAAATCGTTTAAAATATTGTTCAAATTCTTTTTTCATGTTTATTGCACCTTGGGAAGATTAATCAAAGCATCATAATACCTATAATAATTTCCTATTTCTTGAGAGTTAAAATCAAAAAAATTACTTTTATATCCACCTATACGAGAATAAAAAGGAACCTGAACGCTAGTTGGCTTGCTTATAGGCACTTCATAAAGCTTATTAAAATCTTGACAATCCACAACTTCTGCTTGGTTTTCCAAAGCCACAACCAAAATGCCAACCGCATTATCATCACAAAATTGCCTAAAATCTGAACGCTTAGGAGAAAGAGTGGCCGTTCTAATTAATTGTGCTCCAAAAATGTCAATATGGGTAAAATATATCTGCGGAAATTCTCTAACAAGTTCATTATAAGTTTGTTCATCAGGAGCAATTACCAATCCTCTATCATAAAGAAAATTTAAAACAACCTCATCACCTACTTTAGGTAAAACATTTGGTAAAGGCAAAGCATCTTGCTTAAGAGCTGAAAAAACACTAAATTCTAATTTTGCCAAACCATTTTTTTTATCTATAACACTTGCTCTAGCGATGATACTTTGCGAATTGCTAAAATGTTGCACTACTACACCACTTGAATAAAGTTTTATATCATCACTATCTTTAATATAACCATAAATATCATCAACTTTTACAAGTTTACTTTTTATAGGTTTTAAATCAAATCCAACCGCAAAGAGACTAAGGTTTAAAGCTAAAAAACACACTATAGTTTTAAACAAATTTACTCCTTAAATAAAAATTTATAGAATTATAATCCTTTTTTGTTAAGCAATTGTAAGAAAAATAAAGTAAAATATAGCTTTCAAATTTCAAAATTCTTTTAAAAATTAAGGTTATCTCATGAAAAAATTATTGCTTTTATTTATTTTTGTTGTTCAAAGTTTTGCAGCTTTAAGTGTTGAAGAGCTAACTTGGGATAATGGGGATACCTTACTTAAATTCTTACAAAGAAATTCCATACCTATGTCGCTTTATTATGGACTTGATAGAGAAGATCAAGAGCTTGCTTCTGATATAGCCTACAAAATAAAATATCAAGTTTTAAAAGATGAAAACAACAACATAGAACAAGTTTTAATTCCAATTAGTGATGATTTACAAATTCATATCTATAAAGATAAAGGTGGACAATACACTCTTGCTTTTACTCCTGTATCTTATCAAAAAGAAGATAGAATTTTACATTTAACCATTAAAAGCTCTGCTTATCAAGATGTCTATGAAGAAAGTGGTAGCAGCACTTTAGCTCGTGCTATGGTTCGTGCTTTTCGAGGAAGTATAAATTTTCGCAATATCCAAAAAGGTGATGAAGTAACCCTATATTATGAACAAAAAAGACGCATGGGTAAACTTTGGGGTGATATAAATATAAAAATGGCAATGGTAGAAATCAATAAAAGCGCAAGAGAAGTCTTTTCTTATAATGATATATTCTATGATCGTGATGGCAAAGAATTGGAATCTTTTTTGCTTACAAAACCTGTGAATTACACTAGAATTTCTTCTCCTTTTACAACAGCAAGATATCATCCTATATTAAAACGCTATCGCGCCCATCTTGGTATAGACTATGCTGCACCTACCGGAACCCCCGTGAAAAGTGCTGGCAAAGGAGTAGTAACCTTTATAGGCACAAAAGGTGGTTATGGAAATGTAATTCAAATCAAGCATGACTCAGGTTATATGACTTTATATGCTCATCTTAGTCGTTTTGCAAAAATTAAAAACGGACAAAAGGTAAATCAAGGACAAGTAATTGCATATGTTGGTTCAACTGGTATGAGCACAGGTCCTCATTTGCATTTTGGAGTATATTTAAATAATAGAGCTATAAATCCTGCATCTGTTGTAAAAATCGCCAAATCAGAACTTAGTGGAAAAGCGAAAGAGAATTTTAAACATATCATAGCTGGATACGAGCAGGTTGTTAAAGAAGCCCTAGCTTCAAATCAACCCAATCCTCCAAAAGAAGAAGATTTTGAAAACTATATAGAATTTTAATTACTCAACAACGCTTTATCTTTTGCATTGATTAAAGAATTTAGAAGAGTTGCAAGCTCTTCTTTTTCTTTTTCATTAATTTCACAAAAATCCGCATCAATCAATTGTTTCACCAAAGCTTCATTTAGCAAATCCCCATCGCCAAATTCTCTAGCTTTTTGAATGATTTTTAACACTCTTAAATCTTTTCTTTCGTACATTTTAATCCTTTAAATAAACCACACTCACAAAACGCTTAGTCGTTTTATCTCGACGATAAGAAAAAAAACTCTCATCATCAAAGCTACAAATTCCACAATCTTTAATATTTTCAATGCCTAAATTTTGCGCTTGAAATTTTACTAAAGCTTTTAAATCAAGTTTATCGTCTTGAACAAATTCTTTAAATTCTTTTTTAGCAAATTCTAAAATTTCTCCATCTATTTCATAATTTTTAGCACAAATTCCAGGCAGGATAAAAAGATGAAATTTATTTTTATCTAAATGTGAATTTTGCATAGCAATTTGATCAACGCATTCTTTTAGGATATTTTCAAAGCTTCCTTTTCTACCTGAATGCAAAGCTGCTATAATGCCACTTTCATGATATAAAATTAAAGGCAAACAATCCGCACTTAAAACACAAAGAGCAGTATTTTTTTCCTTACTTATAAGCCCATCACAACTGAGATTTTTTAAATTTTTATCATAAATAATAACTTTATGAGAGTGAATTTGATCCATAAAAACACATTTTTCAATGTCTTTAAAACCTAAATGAGAAAATAAATTCTCATTATGAATTTTAGCCCTAAAAACATTATAATCCTTATCAAAAGCACAAAAAATACCGACTTTATCATTTTCTAATAAAGATAAGAAATTCTTTCCACTTCTTCCCATGATAATCCTTTGTTTTTGCCTTGTAATTGTGCATAAATATAACGAGCAAGCAAATCACTTTCTATGTTGATTTTTCTACCTACTTGATAGTCTTTAAAAAGCGTTTCTTTAAAGGTAATAGGAATAATAGTAAGCCTAATACCATTTTTTAAAATTTCATTGATAGTAAGACTTACTCCATCAACACCTATACTTCCTTTTTCTGCCATAAATTTCATAGCTTCTTTAGGTAAAGATATATGAAAATCTACTCCATTTTCATCTTTTTGAATTTTTTCAAGTGTGCCAATAAAATCAATATGTCCTTGCATAAGATGTCCATCAATTCTATCACCGTATCTTAAAGCAGATTCTATATGAACTTTATCTTTTAAATTTTCTATAGCTATATGAGTGCGACTTTCACGAGAAAGCTCCACTTCAAAACCTCCCTCATAAAGTTTTGTTACACTCAAACAAGCTCCATTCACAGCTATACTATCGCCAAGATTTGGGCGATATTTTGCTTTTAAACTTAAAGTATTGTTTTGATAAGATTGAACTTTAGCAATTTCTCTTATGAGTCCATTAAACATTTTTTACCTTAAAAAATCTTATTTAATAATTTATTTACCGCTTTATCTACTTTATCGCCTGTACTTTTAGCACCATCACTCACACCACCACCTACTACATTTTTAATAGAATTTAACACACTTCCTGCATTTAAATTTACTTTAGGGTTTTCCGTAGTTCCTGTAATGCTTCCTTTAAAATTGGCTCTATCGAGTTTAATATCAAAAGGCAAATTTAAAGCCCCGCTTTTAGAATTTAAAGCTCCTGATTGTACTAAAATATAAGAACGATCTGCTTGCATATTAAGATCAAGTTTGATATTTTCTTTTTTAATCAAAGCTTTAGCATTAACAGTGCGATAAACATCATTTGTAATATCTTTTAGCGTTAAAATTTTTAAAGCATTGGTAATAAGATTTGGTTTTAATTTACCCTCTTTCATGTCCAAATTAACCTCGCCTTCTTCGCTTAAAAGATTGTAATTTGCCTTCACATCTGCCTTGCCTTGATAAACATCCATAAAGTCCAAACTTTGAGCTAGACTACTTAAATCCACTCCATTTAAATCAGCAAGCAAAAGGTTATTTTTAAGTGTGCTTTGAAGCTTCCCTTCAAATAAATTTGGACTATTTACAACAAAATTTAAACTCTTATCAAAACCTACCTTTCCATTAAATTCTGCCTTACCTTTAAGTTTTCTATCCAACAAAAAGCCTAGTTTTGAAAAATCATTTATCTTTAGACTAAAATCCGAATTTAAAAGCATTTTGCCTATATCAAAACTTCCTTGTAGTTTTGTAAGATCAGCTAAAGATGAATTTAAAACGGAATCAAATTGAGCGATATTGTTTTTAAAATTAATTTTGGTATTTAAATCATAACTTGTATTGTTTGGAAAATTTTTATTTAAAATGTTACTTAAAGTTGTAGCATTTAAAATACCTTTAGCTTCTAAATTTGCTTTACCATTAAGGTTGTTAAATTCGATATTATCTAAATTAACTTTTGCATTAACAATCCCACTGGCATAATTTGGCATACCTGCTATAACAAAAAGTTTAGATAAATCAAGTTTATCAATGTTTAAATCAAGTTTTTTACCATTTGAATCAGCCTTGATTACACCATCTGCCAAATTTGCATTTGCATTTAAATTTTGTATTTGAGTGCCTATAATATGAGCTTTTGCAGTAAGATCTGCCTTACCTTGTAATTTTTGTCCTGCTATAGTACTAAACTGAGACAAGTCATCAATAAAAGCATTTAAATCTGTATTTAACTCACTATTTTTTAAATTATAAGTTCCTTGAAGTTTTTTAATATTAAGCAAATTTGAAGCAAGTAAAGCATTGTAAGAAATATTGCTATTTTTTGCATTTGCTTTAGTATCAAGACTAAAAATTGTATTTGGAAGTTCTATTTTGGCTATTTTTTTAAGCTCATTGGTGTTAATCTTTGCATTGTTTATTTTTGCTTCAAGATCGAAATTAGAAAAATCTAAATCCGCATTTAGAAGTTTAGCATTTAAATTTCCAGAAACCAAAGCTCCATATCCTGCAAGAGCTAATAATTTTTCCAAACTTACTTCATTAATATCTGCAAAAATTTTATTATTTTTCAAACTTGCCTTTACCTCTCCACCAAGTCCGATAACTTGAGCATTTAAACTTGATAAGGCATTATTTACAACACTTGTTTGACCTATCACACCCAAACTACCATTTAGTCTAGTTTTTGTAAGTTTTTCAAGCTTTGCAAGAGAAGGAATACTTAAATTAAAATCAGTACTTAAAGCATTCTTGCTAATATCATAAAGAGTTTTTTGGGTTTGCAAGTTAAGATAATCATTGTAAATTTTACTTACAGCATAAATCTTATCTTCTTTAACATTGGCCAAAATTTCTGCTTTAGGATTAGAATTTAAAGGCAAGTCTAAAGAAAAATCTTTTTTTATCGCCTCATAGTTTATATAACTTGTATCAAGTTTTATGATAATATTTCCATTAGGTTTTAAATTCTGTGCTGAAATTTTTGCTTGAGCATTTAAAAAACCTTTAGCGTAACTAGGGTAAGATAAAAGATGAAGTATTTCTTCTACCTTAAGATTTTGCGCATCTAAATTTAAAGCAATAGGATTGTAATTATACATTCTTGCATTTAAAAGTACATTTGAACCTAATAAATAACCTTTTCCATCTAAAGTAAAATCACTTGCTTTACCTTGAATCTTACCGCCAAAAGAAAGGTTTTGATTTAAATTTAAACCTAAATTTTTAGCATAATTTTGATTTAAAGAAATAAGATAGTCAAAATCAAATCCAAGCTTAAAAGGACTCAAAGCTCCCTTGAGATTGAAATCTGCCATATTTGCGATATTTGCTTGCAGTTCAAGACTTGAAAAACGCAAATTAAAATGCGTGATATTTACGTCTAATCCCGCACTTTCTTTGATCTTTTTTTGCGCTATATTTACCACTATATTATTACCAAAACTTGTGAAAAGTATGGTATAAATAGCAATTAAAAGCACAACAACAAAAGCTATAACTCCATAAAAAATCTTTTTCATTTTTATCCTTTAGTTTATTTTATAAAATAACTTTAGTCTATAAAACTAAACTTTTATAAATATTTTAATTTAAAGTATTGACAAAATTCATTTTTTATAGTATGATTTTATCACTCTAAATAAAAGAGTGCTAAAATCAATATTTTTAAGGATGGACAAAAATGAATTTTCAACCTTTAGGAAAGCGTGTTCTAGTTAAACGCGTTGAAGAAACCAAAACAACAGCCTCAGGCATAATTATACCAGATAATGCTAAAGAAAAGCCTTTAATGGGTGAAGTAGTGGCAGTAAGTAAAGAAATCACTGATATTGCAAATGGTGATAAAATCGTGTTTGCTAAATACGGTGGAACAGAAATTAAACTTGATAATAATGAATATTTAGTTTTAAATTTAGATGATATCTTAGGAATTTTAAAATAATTTATAAAAAGGATAAAAAATGGCAAAAGAAATTATTTTTTCAGATGAAGCAAGAAATAAACTTTATGAGGGTGTTAAAAAACTTAATGACGCGGTAAAAGTAACTATGGGGCCAAGAGGACGCAATGTTTTAATCCAAAAAAGCTTTGGTGCTCCAAGCATTACTAAAGATGGCGTAAGTGTTGCTAAAGAAGTAGAACTTAAAGACAGTCTTGAAAATATGGGTGCTTCACTTGTAAGAGAAGTAGCAAGCAAAACAGCTGATCAAGCAGGGGATGGAACAACTACTGCAACGGTTTTAGCTCATGCAATTTTCAAAGAAGGTTTAAGAAATATCACAGCAGGTGCAAATCCTATTGAAGTAAAACGCGGTATGGATAAGGCTTGCGAAGCTATAGTAGGCGAACTTAAAAAACTTTCTCGCGAAGTAAAAGATAAAAAAGAAATTGCACAAGTTGCTACAATCTCAGCCAACTCTGATGAAAAAATCGGAAATTTAATCGCTGATGCCATGGAAAAAGTGGGCAAAGATGGTGTTATCACTGTTGAAGAGGCAAAATCAATCAATGATGAATTAAATGTAGTTGAAGGTATGCAATTTGACAGAGGTTATTTAAGCCCTTATTTTATCACTAATGCAGAAAAAATGACAGTAGAGCTTTCAAGCCCTTATATCCTGCTTTTTGATAAAAAAATTGCAAATTTAAAAGATTTATTACCGGTTTTAGAACAAATTCAAAAAACAGGCAAGCCACTTTTAATTATCGCTGAAGATATTGAAGGTGAAGCGCTTGCAACTTTGGTTGTAAATAAACTTCGCGGTGTTCTTAATATTTCAGCCGTAAAAGCTCCAGGTTTTGGCGATAGAAGAAAAGCTATGCTTGAAGATATAGCAATTTTAACAGGCGGAGAAGTGATTTCTGAAGAACTTGGAAGAACTCTTGAAAGTGCGACCATACAAGATCTTGGACAAGCTTCTAGCGTAATCATCGATAAAGACAATACAACCATAGTAAATGGCGCAGGTGAAAAAGCAAATATCGATGCAAGAGTAAATCAAATCAAAGCACAAATTGCTGAAACAACTTCAGATTATGACAGAGAAAAATTGCAAGAAAGACTTGCAAAATTAAGCGGTGGTGTTGCAGTGATTAAAGTAGGTGCAGCAACTGAAACTGAAATGAAAGAGAAAAAAGATCGTGTTGATGATGCTTTAAGTGCTACTAAAGCAGCAGTTGAAGAAGGTATAGTAATTGGTGGTGGTGCAGCACTTATCAAAGCAAAAGCTAAAATCAAACTTGATTTAAAAGGTGATGAAGCAATTGGTGCAGCTATCGTTGAAAGAGCTTTAAGAGCACCTTTAAGACAAATTGCTGAAAATGCAGGATTTGATGCAGGTGTGGTTGTAAATAGCGTAGAAAATGCTAAAGATGAAAACACAGGATTTGATGCTGCAAAAGGTGAATATGTCAATATGCTTGAAAGTGGAATTATCGACCCTGTTAAAGTAGAAAGAGTAGCTTTACTTAACGCAGTTTCTGTAGCTAGTATGCTTTTAACCACAGAAGCAACAATTAGTGAAATTAAAGAAGATAAACCTGCTATGCCAGATATGAGCGGTATGGGAGGAATGGGTGGTATGGGCGGAATGATGTAATATCTGCTCTAACCTCTAATCAGCAAGAAAAATTCTTGCTGATTACCAATTTAATTTAAAAACACTCCCTTGATTTTCTACAGATTCGCAAATAATCTTAATATCATTATCATCACAAACTTTTTTTACCAAAGAAAGCCCTATACCAAATCCTCCTTGATCGGTATTAAATCTTGTATATCTATCAAAAATTTGATTTAAATTTGACTTTGAAATTCCACAACCTGTATCCGCAATACTTAAAAAATTGGCTTTCAAAATTATAGAAATTACTCCACCTTTTTTATTGTATTTAATAGCATTGCTTATAAGATTATCAATCAATTTAGAAATTTGATTTTTAGGGGCAAAAATATTTGCTTGATTTAAATCAAGCTTTAGTGTAATTTTTTTTTGCTCAAAAAATACTTTAAAATATTCCAATCTTTCTTCAAGTAGCATTCTTAAATCAAATTTTTGTTTTTCTGTTTCTAAGGTATTAGGAAAATTATAAAAAACAAGATCAGAATACACTTGAGACAAACTTTTTGCAGCAAGCTTAATCCTTGTAAATTTAGCATTATCTCCTAAATTTTGATGCTCAAGTTGTTCTATACTCATCAAAATAACACTTAATGGAGTATTGAGTTCATGAGTTGAATCTTTAATAAAACGATTTAGTGTGCTGATTTTATCCTCTAAAGGCTTTAGAGCAATTTTTACTAGAATATAAGATATTAAGCCCAATATGCAAAAAGCCATAATAGCAAAACCAAAAACTTTCGTTCTAATCCAAAAAAGATCTTTACCAACATCTTCACCCTGTATTAAAATTTGCAAACCATCGTTAGTATTTACTTCTTCATTGCTAGCATGTCTTAAAAAATAATGATCCGCACTCATAGGAGCAAGGAAAAAAACCTTATTATCACAAATACCTCCACCTTTAAGCTCTATCTTTGCCTTTCTTAAATCAAAATCTATATTACTAAAAACAATCTTTTTAGCATCAAATATAGCAAATTTTAGTGCTGTGCTTTGAGCAATATTTTTTGCACTTATATCTATAGGGGTAAAACGAGAATTTAAGATGCTTATAACAATATTTCTATGATTTTCCCTCAAAGTGGCACCCTTTAAAACAACCAATTCTTCATATAATTTTTGATACCATAATGCAAAAAAAATAGTTAAAAAAATACCTGTAGTTGTTAGATAGATTAATAAAATTTGCCTAATGACTTTTTTAGCCATAGCAATATCCCCTGCCTCTTTGATTTATAATTTTTTCTTTTCCTAAAATTTTACGTAAATTTTTCACATAAGCCCTTAAACTTAGCTCACTAGGCTCTTCATCATAATCCCAGAGTTCTTCAAAAATTCTCTCTGTGCTTAAAAAGTTGTTTTTATTTTTAAGTAATAAAGACAAAAGCTTAATTTCTTTACTCGGTAAAGTCAAGGCTTTATTATTATAGTAAAGAATTTGTGTAGTAAATTCAAATCTAAATCCATCCCCTAAATCTTCAAAATCTTCATTTTTATGTGAAAAAGCTCTTTTAAGCAAAGCTTTAACCCTAATAGATAGCTCAGCAAGTTCAAAAGGTTTTTTTATATAATCATCACAACCTGCATCAAAGCCTTGTTTTAAATCGTTTGTTGTGTTTAAAGAAGTCATGAAAATTGCTGGGGTTTGCTTTCCGCTTTTTCTTAATTCTTTAAGCAATGAAAATCCATCTCCTAAAGGAACTTTTACATCTAAAATCCAAAGATCAAAATATCTTTCATAAGCTATATCTAAAGCTTCTTGCGCATTATTGCATAAAAATACTTCATATCCTTCATCATTTAAAAACTCTTCAATGATCTCACTCAAACTCAAATCATCTTCTAAAAGTAAAATTTTAGCAGCCATAATTTAAATCTTTCTAATTTCAAATCTCTTAAAATATATATCATTGTATCAAAATTCCTATCAATTATTTAATAAAATTTCATTTTTATTTAATTTATTTTTATCTATAATCCTTTTATATAAATAAATTTTTCCTTAAGGAGTTAAAATGCTTCCAAAATGGGATAATAGCTATAGTGTGCACAATGCTAAAATTGACGAGCAACATAAAAAGCTTTTTGAACTTGCTGCAAAAGTTGAAGTTGTATCAGATAGATCTGTAAGTAAAAATGAAGTCAAAGAACTTTTGGCTGAATTTTTTAATTATATGAAAGATCACTTTAATGATGAAGAAAAATACATGCAGCTAATAGGCTATCCAAATTTAGAAGAACATCGAAAAATACATAAAGAAATCATCCAAACCATGATTAATTTAATCAAAGATATCAAATCAACCAATGATCTTAAAGAAAAACTTTATATAGTGGCTAAAAAGTGGCTTTTAGAACACATACTATACGAAGACATGAAAGTTGAAAAATGGAGAAGTTCTTCTTTATCTACAGATGATGGCAGTGATATTAGCTTTGAAGCAGCAGAAGATGAAGATAATGAGCATCCACAATTTTATCTTTATATCTGTAATTGTCCTGGTAAAATTCACGATGTTCCTTATAACATTCATCAAAAAATAGAACTACAAGGTCACAAATTTACCTGCAAAACTTGTAAGCAAATTATAAAATTTTACAAAAAACATTCTTAAGGAGGATAAAATGAAACACAATGTAAAAACTTATTCTTTTAGAATGCCTTTAGAGCTTAAGGAGCGTTTGGATAATTTAAGTAAAAATCTTTCTAAGCCAAAATCAGCTATAATAAAAGAAGCTATAGAAGCTTATCTTAATGAAGTTGAAGATTTTTCTTTTGCTGTTAATGCCCTAGAAGAACTTAAAGATGGGGATTATCAAAAGGCGAGTAAAAAAATAGATAAAATTGTCAAAAATCTTCAAGAAAATTCTAATGATAACGAACTTGGTGATTTTGATTTTGCTATTGAAGCTTTAGAAGAACTTAAAGATGGGGATTATCAAAAGGCGAGTAAAAAAATAGATAAAATTGTCAAAAATCTTAAACAAACAAAATAAAAACTTTATCACAATTTTTTGTGATAAAGACTTATTAATTTTTTATGTTAAAATACATTTACGAATATTAAAATGGAGTTAAAAAGTGGCTCCGGATGTAGGATTCGAACCTACGACCAATCGGTTAACAGCCGACTACTCTACCGCTGAGCTAATCCGGAATATTTAAAAGTAAAATGTAATTATAGTGAAATTAAAAAACTTTGTCAAGGGTTTTTACACAAAAATGCATTTTTTATACAAAAAATTAATTTACTCCTTAACAATAACACTTTTTAAATTTCTAAAATAAAACAAATTTACCCCATCTTCATATAAATAATCAAGCTTCATTCCATGTGTTTCTAAAATAGTATTTACAATATAAAGCCCTAATCCAAAACTTGATTTTTGTTTTGATCCTTGAGTAAAAGCTTGAGTATAATATTCTAAAGTATTGTTAAGCTCAGGACCACGATTTTTAAAACAAATATAATCGTCTATAATATCAATTTGCACAAACCCATCTTCAGAATGTTTAATACCATTATCTATCATATTTTTAATCGCCGTAGTAAAAAGTTTAAAATCCACATTTACAAAAAAACTTTCTTCCATAAAAATACGTATATTGCTATCATCTCGCATTGCAATTTCTTTGGCTTCATCTAAAACATCTAAAATATTGTATTTTTTTCTATTTATAAAAGCAGCCCCTGAAGTAATTTGCTCAATAGCAGCAAATTCATTAATTAAAATTTCAAGTCTAGTAAAAACCCCATTTAAGCGCTCTTTATATTTATTATCTTCTATCATTTCTAAAGTTAAAAGCCCCTTAGTAATAGGAGTTTTGAGTTCATGCATAATATTTCTTAAAAAAAACTGACGAGATTGGTTTAGCTTTCGAATTTGAACAATGGCTTGATAAAAAGCTTCACTTACTTGTGAAATTTCATCCACCCCAGTGCTTACATCTTCTATATCACTAAGCTTTCCTTGGGCAAATTTATCAATTTGTTTTTTAAGTCTTTTGAGTGGTTTTAATTTTTTAAATATATAAATATAAAGTAATACAAGAATACAAATCACAGCTACAGCTATAGCTTTGATAATAAAATACCTATAGGTTTGATAATCTTGATCCTTATAAAGATAAACCTTTCCATCATAAATAATATTTAAATACACCTGTCTATTATAAGAAATAATCTCGATTAAGCCATTATTAACCTCAACTCTAGCTAAAACATCACCTCTAAAAAGAATTTTACGGATCTGCTTTGCTTCTGTTATCTCATCCATTTTATTATAATTTTTTGTCTGCTCTTCAAATTCTTTTTCACTGATAACTCCTGCAAAATTTAAGAGCCTTGCATTAGCTATTAAAGAATATTTTGTATTTAATTCTCTAGTATAATTTTGCTGATCGTATTCTATAAGCCACAAAAAGCCAAGTATAACACTAACCCCAGCAAAAATAAAAATAAAAGTTATAGTATAGAAAATCGAAGATTTGTTCATTGAGTAAGCTTATAACCTATTCCACGTATAGAGTGAATATATTTTGGAGTTTTTGGATCATCTCCCATCTTTTGACGAATTCTGCTGATAATAACGTCTATACTTTTATTGCTAGAATCCTCACTAATAGAAGAACAATTATAAACAAGCTCTTCACGACTTACCACTCCACCCTCTTTTTTAATCAAATAGCTTAAAATATCAAATTCAGCATTAGTTAAAGTAAGCTCTTGTCCTTTCATGGTAATAATATGCTTATATTGATCATAAACAAGATCTTTTACACTTTTTGCTATGGCGCTTTTTGTATTTGAAATACGTCTTAAATGACTTTTAATACGTGCTTGTAATTCTTTTGGATTATAAGGTTTTGGTAGATAATCATCTGCTCCAAGCTCTAAAGCATTAACCTTATCTGTAATATCATGTCTTGCACTTGAAATAATAATAGGTATATCATACTTTTTACGAATCTCTTCACACACTTCAAGCCCATCAAGTCCTGGCAAAGAAAGGTCTAAAATGATAAGCTGATACTCTTTTAATGCGAGCTTAGAAAGACCTATATAAGGCTCATGAGCTATATCAACTTTCATATCAAATTTTTCCAAATATTCAGCTGTAATTTCCGCTAATTCTAAATCGTCTTCTATCATAAGAATATTTGTCATAGTTTTCCTTTATTTTAAACTTAATTTTAATTTTAAACTAAAATTTATAACGAAAGGAAAATCCTTCCGTTATTTTTATTTAAGCACAAGCAAAGTCGCAAAACCATTGCGGTATACCCAAACTTTAGTAAATTCTTTTTTACTAACTTGTTTTAAGGCTTGTTCTAAATCTTTTAAATTTTTAATTTCACTTTGTCCAACACCTATGATAATATCACCCTCTTGGAAACCAGAATTTTTTCCTTTGCTCTTTTCTTTAACACTATCAACCAAAACACCATTAACATCTTTTGGAATTTGCAAACGATCCTTAAGTCTTGGATCTAAATTTCTCAAACTCAAACCATCAATCAAATCGCTTTGTACGCCTTTAGGATTTTCTTTTTCACCTTTAAGAGTAAAACTTGCTTGCTTATTTTCTCCATCTCTTTCGTAACTTAATGAAATTTTTTGACCAATCTCTAAAGTTCCTATATAATTTTTAAGATCAATAGGACTTTTTATAACCTTATCATTAACTTTAGTAACTAAATCTCCACGCTTAAGCCCTGCTTCATCAGCACTTGAACCTTTTTGAACATCAGTAATCAAAGCTCCTTCTTGATTTTTGTAAGCTTTTTTAGTATCACCTTGCAAAGCTGAAATAGTCACACCTAAAAATCCTCTATCAATCTTGCCTTTTTCAATAAGTTTTTTAGCTATATCTTTAACCATATTTGAAGGTATAGCAAAACCTATGCCGTTGTTTCCACCTCCGCGAGAAAGAATAGCTGAATTAATACCTACTAAATATCCACGACTATCCACCAAAGCTCCACCTGAATTTCCCGGATTAATAGAAGCATCTGTTTGTATAAAATTTTCATATTGATTTAAACCTATATTGTCTTTATTTAAAGCAGATATTATCCCACTTGTAACACTAAAACCGACTCCAAAAGGATTTCCAAGTGCAAAAACAACATCTCCTTCCATTAAATCATCAGAATTTGTGAAAGTAATAGCTGAAAGATTATTAGCCTCTATTTTTATAACAGCCAAATCTGTTTTTGGATCTTTACCTATAAGTTTTGCTTTATATTCTGTATCACTTCCTGGTAAATTTACTGTAATCGTATCAGCATCATCTACAACGTGATTATTTGTTACTATATAACCATCTTTTGAAATAATCACCCCTGATCCCAAAGAACTCACCACTTCTTTATCATTTTTTCCTTTTCTTTGAGGAAAATCAAAATCAAAAAATTGTTTAAAATAAGGATCATTAAAAAAATCATCCAAAGGGCTTGGACGATTCGCTCTTGTAATAGTTTTTGAGGTAGAAATATTAACCACTGATTTTTTTGCATCTTTAATAGAATCATGATAAGAAAGCACTGCATTTCCAGCAGCAGGGTTTACACGATTAGCCGTTGTAGTTGATTCGTTAAAATTAATACTTGCAGCAAATAAAGCACTCGCTAAACTTAATGATAAAAAAATCTTTTTCATTTCATTTCCTTTTATTCTTAAAGATAAATTATCTCGTAAAATATTTTACTGTCTTCATAGTATAAAACCGAAAATTTACAAAATTGTAAATAAAACCTTGAGTGATAAAAATTTATAAAACTTGATTGACTTAGGCTAAAGTTTATGTTATAATTTAATCCTTTATATAATCAAGTAAAAATTTTTAAGGAAATATAACATGAATAGTTTATACGAAACTCTTGGAGTTAGCAAAAACGCTAGTGCAGATGAAATAAAAAAAGCTTACCGTCGCCTAGCTAGAAAATACCATCCTGATATCAACAAAGAAAAAGGTGCAGAAGAAAAATTTAAAGAAATTAATGCTGCTTATGAAATTTTAAGTGATGAAAAAAAACGAGCTCAGTATGACCAATACGGCGATTCTATGTTTGGTGGACAAAGTTTTCATGATTTTTCAAGAAATACTGGTGGGGTAAATTTAGACGATATTTTAAAAGATCTCTTTGGAGGAGGCTTTGGTGGACGCTCAAGAGGGGGTTTTAACGGCTTTTCTTCAAAAGGCTTTAGCAGTGGTTTTGGAGGATTTGGAGGTTTTGAAGAAGAAAATTTAGACAGCAATCTAGAGCTTCACATTCCTTTTGAAAAAGCTGTTAAAGGCGGGGAACATAGTTTTAATTTTCAAGGCGAAACCATTAAATTTAAAATTCCACACGGTATAAAAGAAGGCGAGAAACTAAGAATTCGCTCTAAAGGAAAACAAAGCAGAAATGGAGCTAGAGGCGATTTAATCATTATTGTAAAAATAGAAGAAAGTCCTATTTACACAAGAGAAGATGATGATTTATATCAAAAGGTTGATATTTCTTTAAAAACTGCACTTTTTGGTGGAAAAATAAATATAAAAACACTCAAAGAAGGCAAGGAAGAAGCGACAATTAACATAACACCTAATTCAAAAAATAACCAAAAAATTCGTTTAAAAGGTTATGGGGTGCAAAATAGAAAAAGTGATATTTATGGGGATATGTATTTGATTTTAAATGTTGTTTTGCCAAATTTAGATGCTCTTGATGAAAAATTTATAGAACTCTTAAAAGAAAAATTACCTTAAAGAAAGGAATAAAATATGGAACACCATTATGATGAACCTGTATATTTAATCAGTGTTGTGGCTAAAGTTTTAAGCATACATCCACAAACCTTAAGGCAATACGAAAGAGAAGGGTTAATAGAGCCAAGTAGAACCGATGGAAAAATAAGACTTTATTCTCAAAGAGATATTGACCGTATTAAACTTATATTGCGTTTAACAAGAGACATGGGAATCAATCTTGCTGGGGTAGATGTTATCTTAAAATTGAAAAACCAACTTCACGAATTTGAAAATTTAATTGATGAACTACGCTTAGAATTAAGTAAACAACAAGATAAAGAAGCGACTAGTAAAGCCGTTGTTAAGCATAAAAATAGCTTTGATTTGATTTTTTATGAGAAAAAATAAAAAATAATGGATAATTTTTTAGAAATTTTTTTAATCACCGTTGCTATAGCTATAGTTTTAAATGTCATATTTAAAAAATTTGAAATTCCAACTATCATTGGATATATAGCTGCTGGAGAAATCATTTCTGAAATTTATCATTTAAGTGGCAAAGGCGAAATCACCCATATAGCCGAATTTGGTATAGTGTTTTTAATGTTTACCATAGGGCTTGAATTTTCTTTTAAGCATTTAATGGCAATGAAACAAGAAGTTTTTTTAAACGGCTCTTTGCAGATGCTTACTTGTGGCTTTGTTTTTATGCTACTTGCTATAGGAATTTTAGGACTTGGAGATAAAAGCGCTACCATAGTAGGCTTTGCACTAGCACTTTCTTCAACCGCAGTGGTGCTTAAAATTTTAAATGATAATGGCGATATAAATGAGCAATATGGCAGAAAAGCATTGGGAATTTTGCTTTTTCAAGATATAGCCGTTATTCCTTTGCTTTTGCTTGTAGATATTTTTTCATCCAACAATCAAAACATAGAAAAACTCCTTTTTACCACTTTAATTTCAGCACTTATTTTAATCACTTTATTATTTTTCATAGGTAAATATCTAGTGGATAGAATTTTTAGACTCATTATCCACACTTCTTCTCAAGAAATTTTTATTAGTACTGTTTTATTTATGGTTATTGGAGCAAGTTTTTTAGCAAATTATTTTGGATTTTCTTATTCTTTGGGTGCTTTTATAGCAGGTGCTTTGATAGCAGAAACAAAATATAAACACAAAATAGAAGCGGACTTGATCCCATTTAGAGATTTGCTTTTAGGGCTTTTTTTCATAACTGTAGGCATGCAAATTCAACTTGATGTAGTGGCACAAAATTGGTTTTTAATCATAGTTTTAACCTTTCTTGTAATGGCTTTAAAATTTGGCATAGTTTTTGGCTTTTTGTTTCTTTACACCAAAAAAAGAGTAGCGCTTAAAACAGCTTTTGCCATAGCGCAAATTGGCGAATTTGCCCTAGCAATTTTTTCTCTTTTACAAGCAAAAAATATGCTTGATATCAAAACTTCACAAATTTTAATTGTTGTTTCTATTTTAACCATGATTATCACGCCTTTTATTTTAAACAATATAAGAAAAATTACCAATGTTGTAGAAGATATAGCACTTAATACCAACGCTGTGCAAAATATTGACAGCAATATCAAGCTTAAAAATCATCTTGTTGTTTTTGGCTATGGACGCTTAGGACAAGAAGTCGTACAAAAAATCAAAAACTCAGGCGTACCTTATCTTGTTTTAGAAAGTGATTTAAATTTAGTAGAACTTGGAGTTAGTCGAGGTGAAAATGTCGTTTTTGCCAATGCTGCTC
Source organism: Campylobacter sp. BCW_6460 (assembly GCF_001762705.1). Taxonomy (NCBI): domain Bacteria; kingdom Pseudomonadati; phylum Campylobacterota; class Epsilonproteobacteria; order Campylobacterales; family Campylobacteraceae; genus Campylobacter; species Campylobacter sp. BCW_6460. The sequence continues at coordinate 55,056 of NZ_MJXI01000034.1, forward strand.
AAGAAGAAACCTTAAAAATTGCCAATATAGAAGAATGTGCAGTAGCTATTATCACAGTTACAAATGAAGCTAAACTTGAAATTTTATGTCAAGTGCTAGCTAATTATCCAAAACCTATAGATACTATCATTCATGTAAATGGAACTTTGAAAAAGATGCTTTTTTCTAGCATAGATGAAAATATACGCATCATTCGCTCTGAAAAAGTAATCGCTAGAAATTTAGTTCAAGAAGCACTAGAATGCCGCATTCATAAAAATACCTAAGGAAGAATTTTGACAAAAAACGAAGAAAAAGCCTTACGCGTAAAATACCTAAGAAATCTTGAAAAATTTTTCAATGGCGCTATATCTGCACTTAAAAAAGAAGATTTTGATAAAACTAAATTTGAAGAAAGAATGTTAAAAAATGCTAAATTTTTTGAAAAAAATCCCGCGGTAAATCTTAACTCAACCTACGCAAAAAATCTTGAATTTTTTGTCAATTCCTGTTTAGATTTTTCCAAAGAAAAAAGCGAACTTTTAAATCTTGCCAATGCTTTAGATAAGCAAAAAAAACAAGGTGAGAAAAAAGAAAAACATAAAAATTATTTAAAGGATTATGAATGATTAATATATTTTTTGATATGGATGGAACTTTAATCGATAGTGCAAATGCCATTTCTTGTGCAGTTAATGAAATAAGGCAGGATTTAAACCTAGCCCCACTTTCAAGAGAAATCATTATGCAAACCATCAATACTCCCAATATTGACTGGGCAAAAGAACTTTATAATATAGAAAATTTCCATCATTCTAGTTTTAAAGAAGGCTATGAAAAATATTTTGTCAAACACTATGAACAAAGCGTGGTGCTTTTTGAAGGAGTGAAGGAACTTTTAGAATTTTTAAAAAGCAAAAATTGTTTTTTAGCTATTGCCACTAACGCCCCTCAAAGCTCACTTTCAAGCATACTTAAAAAACACGATATCATTCCTTATTTTGATAAAATTTTAGGTATAAGTTTAGGCATAGAACCCAAACCTCATCCTATGATGCTAGAGCTTTTAAAAAGCGAAGCTCCATATAAAACAAGCGTTTTTATAGGGGATAGTCAAAAAGATAAAGAATGTGCTAAAAATGCCAATTTGCCTTATTTTCATGCCAAATGGTATCAAAAAGATTTAAAAGAAAATGAATTTAGCAACGCTAGTGAACTTAAAGGCTTTTTGCAAAAGTATTTATAAGTTTTTTAATGAAATTTTAGTTAAAATTAGAAACAAATTTTAAAAAGAGTAAATTATGAGTGAATTATTAATAGAAATTGGCACAGAAGAATTACCTGCTATTCCCTTGTTAAAAGAATTAGCTAATATAGAAAAAAAATGGAAAAATGTTTTAGAAGAATATCGCTTGGTAAGTGATTTTAAATTTTATTATACTCCGCGTCGTTTAGTTTTTTTTCATGAAAATTTTGCAGACAAACAAGAAGATAGTTTTGCTGAATTTATAGGAGCACCTAAAAATGTTGCTTATAAAGATGGAGTTTTAACTCCTGCGGGACAAAGCTTCCTGCAAAAAGCAGGGATAAGTGAAAATGAACTCGCTTTTAAAGAAATCAAAGGTAAGGAAGTTTTATATCATCAAAAAGCTATCAAAGGTTTACAAAGTCAAGAAATTTTAGGAGAAATGGTAGAAAAATTTCTAAAAAGTCTTAGTTTTGGCAAAAGTATGCGTTGGGGTGCAAATTCTTTTGAATTCATTCGTGCGATCCGTTCTATAGCTTGCATTTTAAATGATGAACTTGTTGATTTTCAAAGTTATGGGGTAAAAAGTGCTAAAAAAACTTTCATTCACAGAAGTGTAAGTTATGATTTGAAAGATTTTAACAATGCAAAAGAATATTTTGAACTACTAGAAAAAAACTATATCATCCTTGATCCAATCAAAAGAAAAGAAAAAATACTTGAACAATTTAAACTCATAGAAAGTCAAAAAAATATACAAATTGGAGAAGATGAGGAGCTTTTAGCCGAAGTAGTTGCTATCACAGAATATCCTAATGCACTTTTAGGAAGCTTTGAAGAAGAATTTTTAGAAATTCCTAGCGAAGTCATCATCACTTCAATGAGAGAAAATCAACGCTATTTTGCGGTTTTTAACGACAAAGGCTTAAGTAATCATTTTATAGTAGTAAGCAATGCAGTATGTAAGGATTATTCAAAAATCATATATGGAAATGAAAGAGTTTTGCGTGCAAGACTTAGCGATGCAATGTTTTTTTATCAAAATGATTTACAAAATGGTTTGCAACCTGAAAAACTTGCCAAAATGACTTATCTTGAAGGTTTAGGCACAATGCAAGATAAAAGTTTAAGAGAGATTAAAATTGCTGAAATTTTATGTCAAATGCTTCATAATGATAAAATCGAAAATATCAGCACAGCACTAAAATACGCCAAAGCAGACTTAGCCACACAAATGGTTTATGAATTTACTGATTTGCAAGGCATTATGGGGAGTTATTATGCGCAAAAAATGGGCTTAGATTATGAAATTTGCTTAGCCATCAAAGAACAATATCTTCCTAATTCTGAACAAGCTCCACTTCCAAGCACAGAATTTTCAAGCATAGTAGCCCTTGCAAACAAGCTTGATACCCTTATAGGACTTTTTAGTATAGGAAAAATTCCAAGCGGAACAAAGGATCCTTATGCCTTAAGAAGAGCAGTCAATGGGATCATTAAAATCGCTCTAAATTTAAATAAAGAATTTGATATCCAAATTTTATTAGAAAAACTTTCAAGTCATTATAAAAGCTTTGATATGCAAATTTTAAAAGATTTTATTTTTGAAAGACTTTATACTTTTTATACGGTCAATGCTTCTTTTGTAAAAGCGGTTTTAAGCTCACAAAATACAGATCTTATTCATATCAATCAAAGCGTAAATGCTCTTATAAAACTTAGCAAAAAAGATAATTTTAATGAAAATTTTGCAACCTTTAAAAGACTAGCCAATATCGCCACTAAAAATCCTCATAAAGTTGATGAAAGTCTTTTTACTCAAGAAGCAGAAAGCAAACTTTACAAAGCTTTTCAAGAAAAAACTAAAGCCAACTCTTTACAAGAAAAACTTGAAAATCTTTTTGCACTCAAGCCTTTTATCGACGAGTTTTTTAATCAAGTAATGATTAATGCTGAAGATGAAAAACTTAAAAATAATCGCCAAGCTTTGGTTTATGAAATTTATGCGGAGTTTTTAAAAATCGCCGATCTTAAAGAGTTAAGCCTATGAAAGCCTTATGGCTTTTTTTAAGCCTTACTCTTTGGCTTTTTGGAGCTCAAAATTTAGAACTCATCAAAGGTCAAGCTTTATTTTTGGAGCTAAATAAGAAAGATTTTTTATCTTTAAAAAATAATGATAAAAATATTCTCACCTTTGCACATCCTAAAAATCAAGAAAAAATTCTAGCTATTTTTTCCTTACCTTACAAAAATCCCCCGAAAAATACAAAACTTATCGCATTTTATAAAAATAAAAAAGAAGAAATTTTCATAAAAACTTTAGAAGGTAATTATAAAAGTGAAAAATTGCAAGTTGAAAACAAAAAGATTTTTCCGCCAAAAACCGTACAAGAACGCATCGCTAAAGAATTAAAAGAAGCCAATGCGATTTATAGCTCTTATACTCCAAAAGCTTTATTTAACGGTGCTTTTAATATACCTTTAAAATCTTTTATCACAAGTGATTTTGGCAAAGCAAGAACTTTTAATGAAAAAGTAGCAAGTTATCACAGTGGAACAGACTTTAGAGCTGCCACAGGAACACCTATTTATGCAGCCAATTCAGGCATAGTAAAAATTGCAAAAGATCGTTATTTTGCAGGAAATTCAGTAGTCATTGATCATGGTTTTGGAATTTATTCACAATACTATCATCTTTCTAAAATCGATGTTAAAGTAGGACAAAAGATAAAAAAAGGTGAGCTTATAGGACTTAGCGGGGCTACAGGTAGGGTAAGTGGACCGCATTTGCATTTTGGAATTTTAGCTGGAGGCAAACAAGTCGATCCTTTGGATTTTGTCTCCAAATTTAATGCTATTTTTCAATGAAATTTAGTGACTTTTTCCATGCTTGGCTCCATAAGAGCTATTATAAAAATGCTGTAAGTATAGGAAAAAACGGAGATTTTTTTACTGCTGTGAGCGTAGGAAATCTTTTTGGCACACTTTTAGCCAAGCATTTTTTAAATTTAATAGATAAAAAAATTTTACAACCCCCTTTAGAACTTGTAGAAATAGGCGCTAATGAAGGCTATTTAAGTCGTGATTTTTTAGCCGCTTTGCTTGAATTAAGACCTGAAATTTTTTCTCAAATTTCTTTTTTCATCATAGAACCGCATGAAAAATTAAAAAATTTACAGAAAAAGACCTTAGAAGGAGTGGAATTTACTCACAAAAATAGCCTTAAAGAATGCCATTTTAAGAACGCTTTTTTCTTTTGCAATGAACTTTTTGATAGTTTTACTTGTGAACTTATAGATCATGATAAAATGGCATTTGTAGAAAATTTTAAACTTATTTTTAAAAATATGGATGAAAATTTAATCACAAAATGCAAAACTTTAAATCTTACAAAAGGCGAACTCAGCTTAGAACTTGAAAATTTTTTTAAAGATTTGGATCAAGCTTGCGAGAGGTTTATATTTGCAGGATTTGACTATGGAACTTTTAATGTGCAAAATTTTAGTTTAAGAATTTATCAAAAGCACGAAGTTTTTAACCCCTTTGAAGCACCTTTGAAAGATTTTTTTGGCAAAAGCGATCTAACCTATAATGTCAATTTTGCTCATCTTCAAAAACTCATCAAAGAATATGATTTTAAACCTTTAGCTTTTAAAAAACAAAGTCTTGCTTTAATGGATTTTGGTTTTGAAGATTTATTAGAATACACAAAAAATAAAAACATTAAAACTTACGAAAGTTTTTTATCTCAAGCTAAAATTTTATTTTTTAATTTTGATGAAAAATTTCATTTTTTCGAATTTCAAAAAAACTAAAATTTTATATTTTTCATACTTGCTAAACAAACTCCCTCCCTTAAACCCTCATCAATGACTAGAAGTTTATGTTTATCAAACAAAGCATAAAACAGCAAACAACCTGCACTCAAATAATTTTTTCTCATCATGCCTACTTCTTTTATAGCCTTTTTTTCTTCCATATGAAAAAGTTTAATAGCATAATTTAAAAAATCCTTATGGCAAAGTTTTTTACCATTTACTCTAGTTGTTTCATACTTTTCATAGCTTATATTTTGTTTTAATGCGCTAAGCGTAGTAGGAACTCCGGAATTTAAAACCACCGCTTTAGCCCCTAAAGAACGAAGCTCCTTTTTAATCATAGCCACCTCATCAAAAGCCATAAAAGCTAAATGCTTTAAATAGGGATTTGCAATTAAAAAATGAATTTTAAGTTTTTTATCTTTAATATTGATGATAAATTTAGGATATTTTTTTATCAATTTTTTATAAGAAATACAAGATTTATAATAAGAATGGCAATTTTTTTCATAAAAACTAATAATACCAAAATCAAAACTTTTAAAACTTTTTCTAAAAGAAAGCTCACAAGAAGCCCCTCCTAAATCACAATACGCAAACTCTCCCCAAATTTTAAGCCTTCTTAAACCTGATTGCATGCCTAAAACACTGATCTTAGCTTCACTTTTAGCATCTATAAGCTTAAAATCAATCCCAAATTCTTCTTTTAAATGGGCAAAAATTTCATTTGTATTGCTTGCTTTCCTAAAAGCTGCAGTCGCCACAGCTCTTGCTTTGCTTAAATCTTGTTCTTTAGCTAAAATACTCAAAGCATTTTTTAATCTTTGTATGGCTTCTTTAGAAATTTCTCCACTTTGATTTAGATTTTTCGCTGCCCCAATAACAAATTCATATTCTTTTAATTTATTTAATTTTTCATCCATTTGCACTGCTCTTAAAGTATTCGAACCAAGATCTATACCTAACATGACTTTCCTTGTTTGATTTTATAGTATAATAGCAAAAAAGTTCTAAAGGAAAAATATGCTTTTAGGTGTAAATATCGATCATATCGCAGTGTTAAGACAAGCTAGAATGGTAAATGATCCTGATCTTTTAGAGGCTGCTTTTATAGCAGCTAAACACGGAGATCAAATCACTTTGCATGTAAGAGAAGATCGCCGTCATGCTCAGGATTTTGACTTGGAAAATATCATAAAATTTTGCAAAAGCCCTATCAATTTAGAATGTGCTTTAAATGATGAAATTTTAAATTTAGCTCTTAAACTCAAACCCCACCGCGTTACTTTAGTACCTGAAAAAAGAGAAGAGCTTACTACAGAAGGGGGACTTTGTTTAAATCATGCTAAATTAAAACAAAGCATAGAAAAACTTCAAAGTGCAAACATTGAAGTTTCACTTTTTATCAATCCTAGTTTAGAAGATATAGAAAAATCAAAAATTTTAAAAGCCCAATTCATAGAACTTCATACAGGACATTATGCGAATTTACACAACGCACTTTTTAGCAATATCTCTCATACTGCTTTTGCCTTAAAAGAACTCAATCAAGATAAAAAAACCCTGCAAGCTCAATTTGAAAAAGAATTGCAAAATTTAACACTCTGTGCTAAAAAAGGCACAGAATTTGGTTTAAAAGTAGCCGCAGGACATGGTTTAAATTACAAAAATGTAAAACCTATAACAAAAATTAAAGAAATTTGTGAGCTAAATATAGGACAAAGCATTGTAGCAAGATCTGTATTTACAGGACTTCAAAACGCTATTTTAGAAATGAAAGAACTTATTAAAAGATGAAAAAACTAGCCATTAGCATAGGCGATATAAACGGCATAGGACTTGAAATTTTAGTGCGTTCTCATGAAGAACTAAGCAAAATCTGCACACCTTTTTATTTTATCCACGAAAGCTTGCTTAATAAAGCTTTAAAACTTTTAAATTTAAAACCTTTTAATGTAAAAATCGTAGCTTTTAAAGATAAAAAAGACTATGAGTTTAAATTTCTTAAAAAGCAAAATTCTCTTGAAATTTACTCTTTTTGCCTTCCTTTAGGCTTTAAAGTGGATGAAAATTTTGAAATCCAAGCCGGAGAAATAGATGCAAAAAGTGGACTTTATGGTTTTTTAAGCTTTAAGGCGGCAAGTTATTTTGTCTATGAAAAACACGCCCATGCCTTGCTTACTCTACCTATACACAAAAAAGCTTGGGAAGACGCAGGACTTAAATACAAAGGACATACCGATGCTTTAAGGGATTTTTTTAAAAAAAATGCCATTATGATGCTAGGTTGTAAAGAGCTGTTTGTAGGACTTTTTAGCGAACATGTACCTTTAGCTAAGGTGAGTAAAAAAATCACTTTTAAAAATTTAAGCATCTTTTTAAAAGATTTTTACAAAGAAACGCATTTTAAAAAAATAGGGCTTTTAGGTTTTAATCCTCACGCTGGAGATTATGGAGTCATAGGCGGAGAAGAAGAAAAAATCATGGAAAAATCTATAACTTTTGTTAATGCCTTTTTACGCTCTAAAAAAGATGAAAAATTTTTCAAAAAAGCTTTAAAAGATGAAAATTTACAAAAAGAATTGCTTTTAAGTTTTAAAGACAAGGGTGTTTATCTACCCTATCCTTTAGTAGCTGATACGGCTTTTACTAAGGCTGGTTTAAAAAACTGCAATCGCTTGGTAGCTATGTATCACGATCTTGCCCTTGCTCCTTTAAAGGCCTTGTATTTTGATAAAAGCATCAATGTGAGTTTAAATTTACCTATCATACGCGTCAGCGTTGATCATGGTACGGCCTTTGATAAGGCCTATAAAAATGCTAAAATCAACACTAAAAGTTATTTTGAAGCGGCTAAATTCGCAATTAATTTAAATCCTAAGGCTTAATTTAGCCCTAGAATCAATCAAATCTTCTTTAGCTAAGCTGTCTATAAAATCTTGCAAATCTTTATTGGTATTTAAACTTTGAGCGAGTAAATTTTCATATTTATCAACTTTATTTTTAAAAATTTGCTTAAAAATTCTTTGATCTTTGTATCTTTATTTGCTCTTTGCATAAGCTTCTTGCATGCAATCACTTGCATTGAGTAAAGGTAAAATAGGATTTTCCCCTGCTTTTGTATTTTGCATATTTTTTATACAAATTTTTCTTTCTTTGACCATCTTTTTTGAAATGGCTTTAAAATATTTTTTCATCTTTTTATCTGCTTTTTTGAAATATTTTGATATAAACTGCTATAGAATTATCTGCTAAAGCAAGTTTGTTATTCTCAAATTCATTACATATACCAATTTCATATCATAAGCTCATCATCACTTTTGCCATCATCTTTGATTTTAGAGCAATCAAAACTAGGTTTTACTTCATCTTTATAAATAAGCTCATCAAAACTCAAAGCCCCTAAACTCATCAAACTTAAACCAAGCAATAAAATAATTTTTTTCATTATTTACATTTAAAAATTTTTATTTTATTATAATGCGTTTTTATTTTTATAAGGAAATTAAAATGCAAAATTACAAAAAAGCTCTTTTTGCACTAGCTCTTAGTGCTTTTTGTATGGGTGTAACCGAATTTGTTATGGCAGGAGTTTTGGTTGATGTTGAAGCGTATTTTAGCGTAGATGCAAAAACTGCGGGCTATCTTACAACCTTATATGCTATAGGTGTTGTTATAGGTGCTCCTCTTATTACTATACCTTTAAGTCGTTTTCACAGACATACACAACTTTTAATCAATCTTGGAATTTTTGCTTTAGCAAATTTCATTATCTTTTTTAGCCAAAATTTCTATCTTACAGCGTTTGCGCGTTTTGTAGCAGGAACACAACATGGAGTATTTTTTGTCATTGCTACCTTAGCTGTAAGCGCTATAACCCCAGATGATAAAAAATCAAGCGCTCTAGCTATAATGGTCACAGGACTTACTGTAGCCTTGGTTACTGGAGTGCCACTTGGAACTTTCATAGGGCATTATTTTGGCTTTAAATTTATCTTTTTACTTATTTTTATCATTACAAGCCTAGCATTTTTTGGAGTATGGCATATGATGCCCAAAAATTTACATCCTAGTCCAACAAGTCTTAAAAATCTAATCCCTGCTTTTTCGCATCAAAATTTGTTAAAAACTTATACTATAACCATTTGTAGCTGTGGGGCTCAATTTGTTCTTTATACTTATTTGCAAAAATTACTCGTAGAAATAAGCAGTTTTAAAGTCCAAGATACAGCTTATATCTTACTTTTATATGGAATTTGTGCAATTTGTGGGAATTTATGGGGCGGAAAAATAGTAGATAAAAAAGGTGCTATTTTTTCCCTGCGTCTTATTTTAAGCATACAAGTTCTAGTATTTTTAAGCGTATTTCTCACCATGCATTCTAAAATTTTAATCATTTTTAGCGTAGCTTTGATAGGATTTTTTGCCTTTTCCACTATACCTGCGCTAAAAATGCTTAGCATTGCTAAAGCTAAACGCCATACTTATAAAGTCATAGACAGCACAGTAAGTGTAAATGAAGCAGCTTTTAATGTAGGCATAGCTTTAGCAAGTTTTTTAGGTGGGATTGTTTTAGCAGGATTGGGCATAGAATTTAATGCTTTATTTTCGGCACTTTTTGTAAGCCCTGCTTTGATTTTTGCCTTACTTTTTGCCAAAGATAAATTAAATTATAAAAAATTTCAAAGAAAAAGTTTAAAAAAGATATAAATTGGAATAGAAATTGCTTGTTTGTTTAATGTAAAGTTAAATAAAGGAGGAGAAAATGGTAGTAGATAATACTCAAAAAACATCAAATGCTATTTTTAGCACCACAACAAAGGTTAAAGAGAAAAATACTTCAGCAGATGAATTTCAAGCCACATTAAATGAAGTAAAAAACAAAGAAGAAAAGGAAGAAGAAAAAACAAGTTCAAGCAAATTTACCAACGAAGACATTGATCTTGGTGCTGTTAGAGAAGATTTTAGATCTTATGCTTGGCAAAAAATGAGAGAAGATCAATACAAAAAAAATGAGGAGACTTTGCTAAATAAGCTTTTTGCTACAATTGACGCAGGAAATGCCACAAACAATACAAAGGCTTAATATACAAATCAATCAAAACTCAAATTACATAAACGAGAATTCCAATAATTCTCGTAAATTTTCTAATAACTCCAGATAAAATGAAAAAATTTATTATTTCCTTTATATGAAGCAAATATAGAAAAATTGACCAATTTAATTTATCAATTTCTGTTATAATTTTGCCAAAAACAAAGGAAAATAATGATTTTTATTGATGCTTGCTTTAAAAAACCTACACCCTATACCCCTATTTGGATGATGCGTCAAGCAGGAAGATATTTGCCAGAATATATGGAAGTAAGAAAACAAGCGGGCGATTTTCTCTCTTTGTGTAAAGACTATAAAAAAGCTTCTGAAGTTTCTTTACAGCCTATTGATATTTTAGATGTAGATGCAGCAATCATTTTTTCAGATATCTTAGTTGTTCCTCTCGAAATGGGCATGAATTTACGCTTTGAAAAAGGAGAAGGGCCTATTTTTGATAATCCTATTTCAACCCTAGAAGACTTAGAAAAACTTGACGATCAAAATGCGCATAAAAAATTAAATTATGTCTATGATGCCTTAAAGCTTACTAGAGAAAAATTATCTCAAAACAAGGCTTTAATAGGATTTTGCGGAAGCCCTTGGACTATAGCTACCTATATGATAGAAGGAGGCGGAAGTAAAAATTATGCAAAGTGTAAAAAAATGCTCTATCAAAACCCAGAACTTTTACATAAAATTCTAAACAAACTAACTCAAGTTTTAAAACTTTATTTAGAAGAGCAAATTAAAGCAGGTGCCAATGCTGTACAAATTTTTGATAGCTGGGCAAGTGCTTTAGAATACGATAAGTTTTTTGAATTCTCTTTTAATTATATGCTTGAAATTTCAAATTTTATTAAAAGCAAATACTCAAATATACCTGTAATTTTATTCCCTAAAGGCATTAGCGGTTATTTGGATAGAATCGATGGTAATTTTGATGTTTTTGGGGTTGATTGGAGCACTCCGCTTGATTTAGCACGTGATAAACTATCACACAAATACACTCTTCAAGGCAACATGGAGCCTTGCAGACTTTATGATAAAAATGCCATCAAAGAAGGAGTGGAAAAAATACTAAAAACCATGCAAAATAAAGCTCATATTTTCAACTTAGGACATGGGATCTTACCTGATATTCCTGTTGAAAATGCAAAATATTTTATCAAGCTTGTACAAGAAAGTTCAGCTAAATGAAAATACTCTTTGGTCCTGTTAGCTCAAGGCGTTTTGGAAGATCTTTGGGTATAGATTTAAGCCCTAACAAAAAACAATGCAATTTTGATTGTGTTTATTGCGAGCTTGATCCAAAAAAAGCCCAAGAAAAACAGGATGAAATTATCAGCATAGACAAAATTATCTCCGAAGTTAAAGCCATGCTTGAAAAAAATGTTGAATTTGATTTTCTTACCCTTACTGCCAACGGAGAGCCTAGTCTTTATCCTTATTTAAATGAGCTTATTTTATCTTTACGCAGCATTGCTAAAGATAAAAAGTTGCTTATTTTAAGCAATGGTACAGCTGTATTAGATGAAGACAAATTTAATGCTTTGCTAAAACTAGATGTGGTCAAATTTAGCCTAGATAGTGCAGTTGCTAAAACTTTTTATCGTATTGATAGAGCTTTAAAAAACATTGACTTAGAAAAAATGATAGAAAAAATGGCAGATTTTAGAGCTAGGTTTAATGGAGATTTGATTATGGAAATTCTAGTTGTTAAAGATCTTAATGACAACGAAGAAGAATTTAAAGCGCTCAATCAAGCTTTAAAAAAAATCATGCCTTTAAGAGTTGATCTAAGCACCATAGATAGACCTCCTGCTTATGCTGTTAAAAAAGTAAGCGAAGAAAAACTTTTAAAACTTTCTAAACTTATAGATTCTACTCCCGTACTCTTAGCCAAAAGGCACTATGAAGGTGAAAAACTAAGCTTCAATAAAGAAGAATTATTAAAAATGCTTCATTTACGCTCACAAAGCGAAATAGACATAGAAGCGAAATTTGATGAACAATCTAAAACTCTCTTAAATCAACTTATCAAAGAAAAAAAGGTAAAAATTCTCGATTTAGCTGGAGTTAAATTTTATAAAGTTTAGGCCTTTGGCAAATACTTCCTAAGTAAAGTTATAAGATCATTTCTACTTACATCACTTAAAACTTCACTCACACAATCAAAATCCCTAACTTTTTCCTTTGAAAAAAATATGATATGGCTTTGTGGATGCTGTTTTTTATAAGCACTTAGCAAATTTCTCATTTGCTCAAGATCAAATTTAATTAATTCATAATCAAGCAAAATCAAACGATAAGTCTCCTTGCTTAATTCTTGTTTTAATTGACTAAAAGAATTTATACATATATTTTTATCGCATTGTTTTTCTATTATATTAAAAAATAAGGTTGCATCAAAATCACTTTGTTTAAAAAGCAATACATTATTTTGATAAGGGGTTTTAAATTTTAAAGTGCAAACCTTATCAAGCTTATTTTGCAAAATATTTTCAAGATCTTTTTTTTCAAAAGGTAAAGTTAAAAAATACTCATAATGTATATTTTTATGCCGACCTATCACTATAAAATCATAGTTTTTCTTTACATTTTCATTTAAAATTTTATCCTTGATAAAAATCAAATGAAAGTCATTAACATCAAAACTTAAATTTTTAAAACAAGTACTTTCTATACCAAAATACGAAAGTAAATTTGCAAGTAAAAAATTTTCAAGCTCATCATTATTAACTATAGCCACACTTGCTTCAAACTGCAAAACCTTTCCATGAGATGTCCCTATAATGCTTTTATGATGCTCTAAAGCCTCATTTAATTCTAATCTAATTTGATCTTTTTGAGAATTTAAGGCATTTAAAATCAAAGAATTAATTTCTTTATTATATCCTTCATTTAAGCAACGCATTGCATTGGATATATTTCCAAGCTGATACAAATTTTCTTCTAATAAATGCAAATATCTGTCTTTTTCATGGGATATTTTAGTTAAATTTTGTCCCGTAGTTTCAAATTTTTCCTTTAACAAATCAAGTGCACTATCAACATCAATCTTTTTTTGAAAATTTAAAAAATCATTTTGCATACAAAAAATTTTTTGATATATTTTGTTTATATTTCTATTTTGTCTAAAAGCAAAAATAAAAAGTGTTAAAGATAAAACAAAAATGCTAGAAAACATACCTATTTTCAGTTGTTCAGTAACACTATCAAGCTTTAAGATATCAATACTTAAATACGCTAAAATTAGATTAAAAATAAAAATTATCCCCGCTAATATCAAATCAATTTTCCTTTATCTTTTGCGCCGCTTTCTTGCCCACAAGCATTGCAAGATCTTTAAAATCAGCCTTATATATAGATTCAAAATTTCCATAATACGCTAAAAGTTTTTGTATAACCCCTGAACTAAGTCCTAAATTTACAAGATTGGAACTTTTCAAGTCCTGTTTTTTCTTAGTATTTTGATGAAAGCTGATAGCAAAACGGTGTGCTTCATCTCTTAATTTCTGTAAGAATTGTAGTTTTTTATCGTTAATACTTAAGCTAAATTCTCTTTTTAAGGAATGAATTTTATCCTTAGCACCTCCTTTAGCCCTATGTGCTTTTGCATCGATTTTTTCTTTTGAAATAGCTAAAATATCGACATTAGCTCCGCTACTTACAATGATTTCTTTAGCCAAATCAAGCAAAGCCTTTCCTCCATCTATAAGCCATAAATCAGGAGGGGGTATTTTATCAAAGTCCAAAGCCCTACGCGTTAAGACTTCACGCATTTGTTCGTAGTCATTTTTATGTTTTAAATGAAATTTTCGATATTTTGACTTATCCCAAGAATTTATTCTATAAGTTACCATAGCTCCAACATTTGCCACACCTTGTAAATGAGAATTATCAAAAATTTCTATATCATTTGGTAAATTTTCAAGTTCAAAATAAGACTTTAATTCTTTTTGCATAGTAAAATCATGATTTTTTTGCTCTTTTTCTATATTTAAAAGGGCATTTTGAAAAGCCAAATCACAAATTCTTCTTTTTTCTCCTATTTTAGGGATTTTAATACTGATTTTTTTATCAAACCTTTGGCTTAAAATTTCTTCTAAAAGCACTCTATCTTCAAATTCTTCATAAACATAAATAACATTTGTAAGCAAAGGAATATCCATGCTAAAATTTTCTAAAATCAATTGCTTATAAATTTCATTTTTATCCCATTGTATATCATTTTTTATAGGAGTAATCTTAGAATTTGCACTGATAATTTTTCCATTTTGCACCACAAAACGCAAGGTTGAAAGCATAGAATTTTTAAAAGCTAAAGCAAATACTTCAAAATCTTCTAATTTTGCAATATCTATTTCAACCTTAACTTCCAAATCTTTAATCGTTGTAATCTGATCCCTTACTTTAGCTGCTTCTTCGTAATTTTCATTTTGCGCTAAAACAAGCATTTGTTTTTCTAAATTTTTTATTAAAATACTAGGATTTAAAAGTGCGTGCATAGCCTCATCTAAAATTTCAAGGTATTTTTCCCTGCTGATGCGTTTATCGCAAGGCGCGAGACAACGAGAAATTTGATAAAAAATACAAGGGGATTTACAACTTGCTTTTTGCTTTAAAGGATAGTATAAATAAAGCGCATCTAAAAGCTCTCTAGCGCCTTTAAAAAAAGGGCCAAAATATTTGATTTTGCTTTTTTTTACCAATTTTCTAGTAATCTCAAAGCGTGGAAATTCTTCTTCAAAATTCACATAAATATAAGGATAAGTTTTATCATCTCTTAGTAAAATATTATATTTTGGATGCAGTTGTTTGATAAAAGAATTTTCTAAAATCAAAGCATCAGCCTCTGAATTAGTAGTGATAAATTCCAAATGCACTGTTTCTTCAATCATTTTTTGAATTCTTAAAGAATTTCTTGGATTTGCATGTAAATTTGGAGTAAAAGCAAAATAAGATTTGATACGATTTTTAAGATTTTTAGCCTTACCTACATATAAAAGTTTTCCTTCTTGATTGAAGTATTGATAAACTCCAGCACTATTGGGAAGAGTTTTTAGCTCATTTTCTAAATTCTCTTTAGTCAAGATTAGAACCTTTTTTTATAAGTTCTCTTAAATCTTCAAATTTCTTAAATAATTTTTCATCTTTAAAGCAATTTTTAAATTCACCCTTAGAAAGCTCCAAATAAGAATTTTTAGAGAGTTTTTCATCATTTTTGTTTTTATTTACTGCATAAGTGTATTTTTGGGAAAAGATTTTTATATCTTTTATATCAACAAATCCACTTAAAGGATATTTTTCTCCATATGCTTTTATGAGAAATTTAATATAAATTTTGCTATCATCATGATTTAATTCTTGATAAGCTGCTGGATGTAAGGTTATTATATTTAAAATATGATTTTTTACATAAATTTTAGCAATCAAACGTTGCTTAGCAAGCGGAAAAGAACTTAAAAAATCTTTGCAAAAAAATAAGGTTTTTAAAGGCTTATAATGAGGTTTATCCATCAATTCATTAATAACAGCACTAGCATTTTTAGTCATCTTAATATTATTTCTTTTTCTCATAAGATGATTTTAGCATTTCTTTTCTTAATTTTCTTCTGTGCTTGCGGATATAAAGGCAACCCTCAATACACAAGCTATGAACAAAATGGCTCGGTAAAAACCATTAAAAAATACGAACAATTACATAGGTGGTAAATAATGAAAAAAGCAGATATTTTAGTTTTAGACTTTGGCTCTCAATACACTCAGCTTATAGCAAGACGCTTAAGGGAACAAGGAGTTTATGCAGAAATTTTACCTTTTAATGTAAGCTTAGCCGATATTAAAGCAAAAGAACCAAAAGGTATTATTTTAAGCGGAGGTCCAGCAAGCGTATATGCAACTGATGCGTATTTTTGCGATAAAGGCATATTTGATTTAGGTTTACCTATTCTTGGAATTTGTTATGGTATGCAGCTTATGGCGCATCATTACAAAGCTACAGTTGCACCTGCAGGACATAAAGAATACGGTAAAGCAAACATAGAAGTTAAAAAAGATAGCGCTTTATTTAAAAATCTTCCAAAAAAGCAAACTGTTTGGATGAGTCATTCTGATAAAGTAGAAAATTTACCTCAAGGTTTTGAAGTTTTAGCCACAAGTGAAAATAGCCCTTTTTGTGTTTTTGGAAATGAAGATAAGAAATTTTTTGCCTTACAATTTCACCCAGAAGTGCAACACAGTGAATTTGGCAAAAATATCTTAAAAAATTTTGCTAAATACGCTTGTAATTGTGAAAGTGTTTGGAATATGGGTTCTTTTGCAAAAACTCAAGCAGAAAAAATCCGTGAAGAAGTAGGCAGTGATAAAGTGCTTTGTGCTGTAAGTGGCGGAGTAGATAGTAGTGTAGTTGCTGCACTTTTAGCCAGTGCTATAAAAGAGCAAGTTATAGTAGTTTTTGTAGACAATGGACTTTTAAGGAGCGGAGAAAAAGAACAAGTTGAATTTATGTTTAAAAATACCTTAGGTATCGATCTTATCAGCATTGATGCAAGTGAAATTTTCTTAAGTCGCTTGGCTAATGTTAGAGATCCTGAGCAAAAAAGAAAAATCATAGGAAATACCTTTATAGAAGTTTTTGAAGAAGAAGCAAAAAAACATAAAGATGTAAAATATCTCGCTCAAGGAACACTTTATACTGATATCATAGAAAGTTCTGTTGTAGGTGCAAGCAAAACCATTAAAAGCCATCATAATGTAGGGGGCTTGCCTGAAAAAATGAATCTTAAACTCATAGAGCCTTTAAAAGAAATTTTTAAAGATGAAGTGCGTGCCCTAGGACTTGAGCTTGGACTTAGCAAAGAAGTAGTTTATCGCCATCCTTTCCCTGGACCAGGGCTTGCTATACGCATTATGGGAGAAGTAAATCGCCCTAGCTTAGAACTATTGCGCAAGACTGATGTAATTTTACTTGAAGAACTTAAAAGCACCGGCTGGTATGATAAAACTTGGCAAGCATTTTGCGTACTTTTAAATGTTAAAAGCGTTGGGGTTATGGGGGATAACCGCACTTATGATAATGCAGTTTGTATACGCGTTGTAGATGCAAGTGATGGTATGACAGCTACTTTCTCGCATTTACCTTACGAAGTTTTAGAAAACATAAGTCGCCGTATCATCAATGAAGTAGAAGGTATAAACCGCGTTGTTTATGATATCTCAAGCAAACCACCTGCAACCATAGAATGGGAATGATCCATTTTTTTCTAGCTCTTATTTTTATTATAAAATTTTTATAAAAATAAGGCTAGAATTTATTTAAGAAATTTCAAGGAAGAAATATGCATGGAAAAATAGCTATTTATATGGATTCTACAGGACGTGGAACCGTTACAAACTCAGCAAATACCTTTTTTGACTTCAATCGCCAAATTTGGAATGATAAAAAAAGCATGCCAAGTGTTGGTATGCTTGTGGAATTTAGAACTCTTTCTAGCGAAAAAAAAGCAGAAGACGGCAAGCCCGTTCAAACAAGCAAAACCATAACGGGTATAAAACCTTCAAAATTTCAAGAATTTAAAGAAGGGGATTTTATCACTGAGCATGATTTTTGGAAAACTGATAATGATGATGAATTAGAAGACTTGCAAAACTCAAGAAGAAGTGCTTATATAACAGAACTCTATAGAACAACAGACTTTGACAGTATAGAAAAAATTCCTCTTTCTTTTACTATACCTCAAGCTATACAAAAATATTTTGCCCATGAAATTTTATCCGTAGAAACGCTTCAAGCCAATCTACAAGATGAAAAGGAAATTCCTTGCATACTTGATTATCTTATACTTAAAAGATTTTTATTTAAAGCTTATGATACTTTAATTTTTATGGATAATAGCATAGACCAAACCCAATTTAGCGCATTAAAAAGCATCATGATGCATTTAGAGAATTCATATAAGCAAATGATAGCTGATCAAAAACCAAATATCACTAAAATTTTTAACGAAACTTTTTTATCTTTGCAGTGTCATTACCAAGCTTTAGTAGCCACCATAGATACAAGAAAAAATCGTCTAGCCTCACTTGAAGCACAAATGAAAACTTTACAATCTGAAATAAATCTTAAAAGTAATGCGGCCAATGCAGACCCTGAAAAACTTAAAGCACGGCAAGAAAGATTGGCTAAGCTACAAAAAGAAGCAGAATACTACAGAACAACACTAAAAAGACTTGATGCTATAAGGGAGGATTTTTATAAGAAAAATTACAATATTTTCGAAAATGCTTTTAAGCTTTCACGAGAAAAGCTCTTTAAAAAAATTGTCACAGGTTTAAATCTATGTGCAACCATAATGGATGTTAAAATTTGGCATTTATCTTTAAAATCATCAGGGGTTAAAAATTCTTATTTTACTATGAGCAATATAGAAAATTCTTTCTGTTCTCTTTCTTTTGCAGAACATTACTTAAGTCGCTTAAATAAATCCGCTCTAAATCCTTTTGATCAAAAACTTTTAGTGTATATTCAAAAAATTACAAAAGAACAAAGAAAAAAATTTTTAGTTGTCACATCGGATTTAGATTTATTATGCAAATTAAAAATTGAAAACTTTTCACAAAATCCATATTATTTAGTAAAATACGCACCTAAAAAAGTGAATTATCAGTCTTTAATGCGTGATAACACCTTTGATATAGTCTATATTGATGAAAAACATGTTTGGGAAAATGTTGCCGATATTATTTTACAAGGAAAGCATTTTGACAAATCAGGAAAAACCAAATTTAAACTGATTTAAGACATAGAAATTTAAGCTAAATTAAGTTATAATTTCCTTGCCTAAACAGTTTGTGGTATTTAAAGTGATCCAACACATTTTTATTAACTGCGATTGTGTGATTTACCGTGTTCTGTGGCATCGTTTGAGCTTTGAAAAAAGCGAGAAGTTGCAGCCTTTAAAAATTACCTAGCGGTTTTCTTTGACTTTTTGGGGTCAATCTTTGTTAAACGGCTGTTTGGGTTTAAAAGGAGATATAAATGAAAATAATGATTTTGGGTAGTGGTGCAAGAGAATATTCTATTGCTTTAGCCTTAAGAAGAGTAGACAAAAATTTAGAGTTTTATTTTGCTCCTGGAAATGGCGCTACCGAAAGTCTTGGAACAAATTTAAACCTAAAAGATCCAGTAGTTTTAGCAACCTATGCAAAAGAAAAAGGTTTTGATCTTTGTATAGTAGGAAGTGAAAGTTTTTTAGCTGAAGGTGTTGTAGATATTTTTAAACAACAAGGACTTGCTATTTTTGGGCCAAGTAAAGCTGCTGCAATGCTTGAAACCTCAAAATCTTTTATGAAAAGCTTTCTTAAAAAATACCGTATCAAAACAGCTAAATTTTTAAACACAAATGATATTGAAAAAGCAAAAAATTTTATACATAGTTTAACCCCTCCTATAGTAGTAAAAGCCGATGGACTTTGCGCAGGAAAAGGTGTTATCATAGCTAAGACTCATGAAGAAGCCATAGAAGAAACAGCTAAAATGCTGAGCGGAGAAAGCTTTGGAGATGCTGGAAAACTCGTTGTAATTGAAGAATTTTTAGATGGTTATGAATTAAGCATTTTTGCAGTATGTGATGGCAATGATTTTGTTTTACTTCCTGTAGCACAAGATCATAAAAAATTACTCGATAATGATCAAGGGCCAAATACTGGCGGAATGGGTGCTTACGCTCCTAGCTCTTTGGCGAACGAAAGCTTGCTTAGAAAAGTTCAAAAAGATATTATTTTACCGACTTTAGCAGGCATGAAAAAAGAAGGAGCGGAATTTTGTGGTGTTTTATTTATAGGCGCTATGATCGTTGGAAATAAACCTTATGTATTAGAATTTAATGTTCGCTTTGGAGATCCTGAATGTGAAGTTTTAATGCCTTTAATCGAAAATCCTTTGGAACTTATTTTAGCTGCTACTCAAAGACGCTTAAGACACGCAAAAATCAAAATCAAAAAAGAATTTGCAGTAGGGGTTGTATGCGCGAGTGAAAACTATCCTTACAAAAGTTCACCAAAAAGTGAAATTACTGTAAATAACATTCCTGAAAACTCTCATATCTCTTATGCTGGAGTAAGCCTAGAAGATGGCAAATTAATGGCTGATGGTGGAAGAATTTTGGTTTGCGTTGGCACAGGAAAAAGTATAGAAGAAGCGCAAAAAAATGCTTATAAACTTTGTGATAATGTAAATTTCAAAGGAAAGCAATACAGAAAAGACATCGCTCATCAGGTTCTTAAATGAAAGAAAACTTACAAGACCGCTTAGAGCGTGAAAATCTAAAAATAGCAAGTTTTGGAAAAAGAGTTTTAGCTTTTTTAATCGATGATATGATTATTTCTTTGATTGTGTTTATCATTTTTTATGATCGCCTAATCCAAGCAAAAGATTTATTTGAAACAACTCAAATTATAGGAAATTTTTATCTTGGCTTCATCTTACTTCATTTTAGTTATCAAGCAATTTTTACTTATCTTTATGGGGCGAGTTTGGGAAAAATATTATGCAAAATTATCATCTTGGATGAAAATCTTCTTGACAAACCCAATCTCATCCAAAGTTGCATCAGATCTGCCATAAGACAGGTTAGTGCTATGGCATTTATGCTTGGATTTGCTTGGGCTTTAAGTAATGATTTACGCAAAGCTTGGGAGGATTATCTAGCAAGGACAATAGTAGTCGATGTGGCGTAAATTTTCCCTATTGCTAGGAACTAGCATAGCTTTAAGTGCAGCACAAGTTGATATTTACGCTCTTGATGCAAAAAAAGAAGGTGATATTCTTACTGCAAACAATGATGTTATTATTTTTTCTGATTTTTATTTCATCACTGCCAATAAAGCAATTTACAATGAAAAAACCGGAGATGTTGAGCTTTTTGGCGATGTTAACATCCTAAGGGGACAAAACGAAAGATCACATTCTGATTATGCTAAAATCAACCTAAATTCCAATCAAGCCGATTTTAGTAATTTTTTCTTTTCTAATAATAATCTTGAAGTATGGTTTCAAAGCAAAACAAGCCATCTAAATGATAAAGTCTTTGAAAGTAAAATTTCAGCAGTTTCAAGCTGCAATGTTGAAGATCCTGATTGGGAAATTCGTTTTTCAAAAGGCTGGCTTAACCGGGAAACCAATTTTGTTCATCTTTACAATGCAAGATTATATGTTAAAAATACCCCGGTTTTTTATCTACCTTATTTTGGATTTAGTGCTGATACTCATAGACAAAGCGGACTTTTAATCCCAAAAATCGTTTTAAAAAGTAGCGAAGGCTTATACTATGAACAACCTATTTATATTGCCACTCAAGAAAATTGGGATTTAGAACTTGATCCACAAATTCGAACAAACCGTGGTTTTGGACTTTATTCTACTTTAAGATTTCTTGATTCTCCATATTCAACAGGAGAATTAAATTTTGGTGCTTTTAGAGAAAATAGCTCCTATTTTCACGATGAAAATTTGAAAAACCAAACCCACTATGGAATAGAACTAAAATACTCAAGAGATGATTTAATCAAATCTTTACTCAGTGATAATTTTCAAGAAGGCCTATGGATAGATGCAACCTATCTCAACGATGTGGATTATTTAAATTTAGGAAGTAGGGATTATCGAGATCTTAACTCGCTTGCAACCTCCAAAATCAATTATTTTTTAGCTGATGAAAACAATTTTTACGGAGCTTATGCAAAATATTATATCGACACATCTAAACTTAGCAATAATACAACCTTACAAGAATATCCAAGCTTTCAATATCATAGATTTTTAAATAACCTTTTTGATGAACGCTTGCGTTATTCATTTGATACTTCATTTCATAATTTTTACCGACCTGCTGGTTCTTATGCAAATGAGTTAAATTTAGACTTGCCTATCTCGTATCACAATGCTTTTTTTGGAGACTTTTTACACTTTACTTTCACAGAAAGATTTTATGCTTCTTTTGTAAATTATAGCAACGATCCCGAAAGAAACCATGAGCATTATTTTAGAAACACTCATGATTTTAATCTCTACACCGATCTTTCAAAAGCTTATGAAAATTTCTTTCATACTTTAAATTTAGGGGTGAATTACATTTTGCCAGGAGCAAAATCAGGTAAAATCACGCAAGATTACCTTGAAGAATACGACAAAGAAAACGAACATACAAGTCTTTATGCTGTGCAATATTTCTATAACAACGAAGGACAAAAAAAACTCAAACACAGATTTTCACTTGACTATCTCAATAAACAAAATAAATTCTATGAACTTGAAAATCTTTTAACTTATTATTTTAATGAAAACATCAATCTCAACAGCGAAGTGCTTTACTCTTATGAGCAAAGTCGCTTTACCAATGTCATCAGCCAAATAGAAGTCAATACAAATTCAAAATTTAATTGGATGTTTTCTCATGCTTATCAAAACAATGAGTATGGAAAATATAGCTTTATTGGCACAAGAGCAAATTATATTGCCACACCTAATTACAATTTATTTGGTGGAATTTGGTTTGATACTCAAAGAGCTCATGCAAACATGTGGGAACTTGGCTATACCTACCAAAGAAAATGTTGGAACTATTCTTTAATGTATAGAGAAAGAATCGATCCACAACTCACAAGTGGTGGTATCACAGCTAAAAATCAAAGCGGAGTTTATTTTATTTTCAACTTCTATCCTTTAGGAGGAGTAAAATACGATTTCTCTTTAGCAGAAAGTGAAAACAAAATTTAAAAAGGATGAAATTTGCTAAATATTTTAAAAAATTTTACGAATTTATTATCTGGTAAAAAAGGAAAAATAATGCAATACAGCATAGAAATTAACAAGAATACAGAAATATTTGATATAGATAAAGTCGCCAAACAAGCTGCTGGTGCTGTTTTAATGAGACAAGGCAAAAGCGTTGTTCTAGCTACAGTTGCAAGAGAAGAAAAACAAGTTGAAGAAGATTTTTTACCCCTAACCGTCCAATACATCGAAAAAGCTTATGCCGCGGGAAAAATCCCTGGTGGTTATGTCAAAAGAGAAACCAAGCCAAGTGATGCAGAAACCTTAACAGCACGTATTATCGATAGAAGCTTACGCCCTCTTTTTCCAAAAGGCTATGCTTATCCAACTCAAATCGTTGTGATGGTTCTCTCAGCTGATCCTAAAGTAGATTTGCAAGTAATGAGCTTAAATGCCGCAAGCGTAGCTCTTTATCTTAGTGATATACCTATGAAAGCTCCAGTATGTGGTGTTCGCATAGGAAAGATAGATGGAAATTTCATACTCAATCCAAACAATGAAGAGCTTCAAAATAGCACTCTAGATCTCTATGTAGCAGGTGTAAAAGATGAGCTTTTGATGATAGAAATGAGAGCCTTGCCTGATCAAAAAGAAAATGAAATTTTTATCGAAGCTCCTTATGCTGATGTTTTAACTCAAACCACTTCACAAAATATGAATGAACTTAGCGAAGATGAAATTTTAGAAGCTCTAAATTTAGCTCAAAAAGCTATATTAAATGGTTCAAATGCTTATGAAGAAGCCTTTAGCAAACACAAAAAAAATTCTCAAATCGAACTAAAAAATGAGATTGAACATCCTGAAATTTTAGCTTTTATAGAAAATAATTTCCAAAAACAAATCAAAGAAGCCATCAACCAAATGGCAAAAAGTGAAAGAGCAAGCGAACTAAATAAAATCGCTAAAGAAATTTTAAATCTTGAAATCGCTAAAGACTGGAGTGAAGAAAGTGTATTAAATACCTTAGCTAAAGTCAAACGCAAACTTATTCGTGAGCAAATTTTAAATGAAGGCAAAAGAGCTGATGGTAGAAGTTTAAACGAGGTTCGTCCTATCAGTATAGAAACCAATCTCTTGCCAAACGCTCATGGCTCTTGTCTTTTCACTCGTGGACAAACTCAAGCTCTAGTGGTTGCAACCTTAGGCGGAGAAAACGATGCTCAAATGATAGACTTGCTTACAGAAAAAAATCCTATAAGCGAACGCTTTATGGTAAATTATAATTTTCCAGGTTTTTCAGTAGGCGAAGCAAGTCCTATCAAAGCTCCAGGAAGAAGAGAGCTAGGACATGGAAATTTAGCCAAAAGAGCACTTTATCCAAGCATAGATGAAAAC
This sequence comes from Campylobacter sp. BCW_6460, assembly GCF_001762705.1. Taxonomy (NCBI): domain Bacteria; kingdom Pseudomonadati; phylum Campylobacterota; class Epsilonproteobacteria; order Campylobacterales; family Campylobacteraceae; genus Campylobacter; species Campylobacter sp. BCW_6460. The sequence continues at coordinate 79,364 of NZ_MJXI01000034.1, forward strand.
TATCCTTATGTAATCCGCTTAGTCAGTGAAATTTTAGAAAGCAATGGCTCAAGTTCTATGGCAACGGTTTGTGGCGGATCTTTAGCCCTAAAAGCAGCAGGAGTGCCAAGCTTAAAACTTGTTGCAGGAGTAGCCATGGGGCTTATCTTTGAAGATAGCAAATTTGCTGTTTTAACAGATATCATGGGGCTTGAAGATCATGATGGGGATATGGACTTTAAAGTAGCAGGAAGCAAAGACGGCGTTACTGCTCTTCAAATGGATATAAAACTAGGCGGAATCGATCAAGAAACACTAAAACAAGCTTTATACCAAGCCAAAGAAGGAAGAATTCACATCCTAAATATCATGGAAGAAGCTGCCAAAGAAATCGTAGTCAATGAAGAAGTTTTACCTAAACTTGAGCTTTTTAGCGTTGATCCTTCAAAAATCGTTGATATCATAGGGCAAGCTGGAAAAACCATCAAAGAAATCATAGAAAAATTTGGCGTTTCTATAGACTTAGATCGCGAAAAAGGTGAAGTAAAAATAGCAGGTAATCAAAACGAGCAAATCAAAGCCGCAAAAGACTACATCATAAATATCACAAGCTCTCAAAAAGGAACTAAAAAAGGCTCTAAAGACAAAGATATATCAGACTTTGAACTTGGGCAAGAATTTCAAGGTATTATTAAAAAAATCGCTCCTTTTGGAGCCTTTGTGGAACTTAAAAATGGTGTTGATGGTTTATTGCATAGTTCAAAAAGCAAGCATCTTAATTTAAGCGAAAACCAAAGCTTAAAAGTTAAAATCAGCGAAATTAAAAATGGAAAAATTTCTGTGGATTTGTGCGAGTGAGTGAATTTCTAACTCACCCTTTTGAGCCTTTTTTTGACAAGGATTCTAGAATCTTAATTTTAGGATCTTTTCCTTCTATCAAATCAAGACAAGACGGCTTTTATTATCAACACCCAAGAAATCGTTTTTGGCCTATACTAGAAACACTTTTTGATGTAAAATTAGAAAATATCACAGAACAACAAGCCTTTTTAAGAAAAAAACATATCGCTCTTTGGGATGTACTTCAAAGTTGCAAGATAAAAAATTCAGATGATAAAACCATAAGCTATGCAAAAGCCAATGATTTAAACCTGATCCTTTCTCAAGCCAAAATCCAAGCCATTTTTACCACCGGACAAAGTGCTTATAAATTTTTTACTAAATTTCACTCTCATTTAAAAGCCATAGCCCTACCCTCAACTTCTCCTGCAAATTTAAATTTTTCTTTTGAACAGCTTTTACAAAACTATGAAATAATCAAAAAATTTACAAAATAAAAGAATATTTTAATTTTTTAGATTTTAGAATAATTATAAAAATTTAAGGAGTTAAAAATGCCTTTTGTAAATATACGCATCACCAAAGAAAACGGAGAACCTACAACAGAACAAAAACAAGAGCTTATCGCGGGAGTAACGGATTTGCTTGCTAAAGTTTTAAACAAAAACAAAGCCTCAACTGTTGTTATCATCGATGAAATCGATACGGATAATTACGGACTAGGTGGAAAAAGCATCACTCAAGCAAGAAAAGAAAAAAGCTAGTTAATATCTAGCTTTTGTGTGTTATCCTTGAATTCAAATTCCACTCTCTTAGCTCCAAAACCTTTAGCAATAGCTTCTAAAGTATCTTTAGCGCTTTTATGAATTTTGCTTTCTAAATTTTGGATAAGATTTAAAGACAAGTCTTTAACCTCATCTTTGGCTTCTTTTATGAGTTTGTTTTTATCACTTTCGCTAAAACTAATCCCCGTACTATTGATAGAATCGGGCAGTAAAAAAGGCAAAAATTTAGCATTTTTTTCATCATAAAATTTCATATCTATGATGCTGTGTTTGTATCTACACTCTGGCATGATAATCTTATAAGCATCGTCCCCTAAAGGCAAAATATCAAAGTTTTTATCCCTTAAATCATACAAGAAAGTGATCTCAAATTCAAAAATCAAAGCAATCTGTCTTTCACTCAAAGACCATCCTAAAAGATTTTTCCAAATTCCATTAAAAGCGCTATCTTTTTTAGTGACAATCTCTTTACTAAAAACTTGAAAAACACTTAATTCTCCTATGGATTTAAGCTGCATGATATCGCTAAAACTTTGCGTGCTTTTTTCTTCTATTTTAGGGCTTTTATACTGCCTAAAAAGCACTACAAACAAAAGTACAAGTAAAATCATCACTAAAACAAATAAAATCATTTCCATTTTAAACCTTTCTAAATTTATAAACCTTGATTTGAAAAGATATATTTTTTCTCAAACGCTAAGAAAATAAAAGCATTAATGATAAAAATCAAACACACAAAAGCAAAAACAAATTCCACGCTAAAATGAGAAGTCATAAGCCCTCCGCCAAAAGCACCGCAAAAATTTCCCAAAAATTGACAAGTTTGATTAAAACCAAAAATCACACTTAAATTTTTAGCACTCACGCTTTTTTTAAGCAAGGCATTCACACAAGGCAAAAGCCCTCCAAGTCCTACACCTATAAGCAAACGCACGAAAATAAGCGTATAAACATTACTTGCTACAGCCTGCAAGTAAAAGCAAATTCCACAAAATATCAAAGCTCCAAAAATAATCTTACTAGGCCCTATCTTATCAGCGATTTTTCCAAGTTTTGGTGCGAAAAAAAGATTGCTAATCCCACTTGCAGCCACTACTATACCTGCCCAAAGAGCCAAATTTCCACCTTGATGAATTTGCTCAACATAGATACTTAAAATCGGCATCACTCCAAAAGTGCCAAATTGTATCACAAAAGTAGTGATAAAAAGAACGATGATAAGGGTTTTGTTTTCTTTCACTTTTTGAGTATTTTTCTTCGCCTCTTTTTGAATTTTTCTCTCATGGATGAAAAAATAAATCGTCACAAAAGAGCAAGCAATCAAAAAAGCCACCACATCAAAAACCGCACTAATGCTAAAAAATTCAGCCACAAAGCCACCAAACAAAGGTCCAAGCAAACTTCCACTTATAGAAGCCGTAGAAAGAGTTCCTAAAGCATAAGCCACTTTTTCTTTAGGCGCTATCACAGCGATAAACACAACAGCAGCAGAAGTAAAACCTGAAATTATCCCTGTTAAACCCCGCACAAAAACCACTTCTAAAGCACTATGAGCAAAGCTAAGCCATAAGGTTAAAACGGACATCCCAAAACTTGCACGAAGAAGCATATTTTTATAACCATACTTTGCACCCAAAAAAGCCCACAAAGGTGAAAAAACAGCCATAAAAAGCGGAGTGATCCCAAAAGCAAGTCCTGAATAAAACGCTATCTCACTCGTATCAACATGTCCTAGTTCTTTGATATAAAAAGGCAAAATCGGAGCGATTTGACTAAGCCCCATACTTGTGGTAAAAACACCAAACCAACACACAAGCAAAGTTCTATTGAAATTTTCCATGGATTTATTGTATGATATTTTTTATAATTTTTAATTAAAACTCAAGGATAAAAATGAAAAAAATACTCTTTATATGCTTAGGCAATATATGCCGTTCACCTATGGCAGAATTTATCATGAAAGATCTTATCAAAAAAGCAAATTTAGAAAAAGAATTTTTTATAAGCAGTGCTGGAACTTCAGGAGAACACGATGGAGAAGGTATGCACTATGGCACCAAAAACAAGCTTACTCAACTTAACATAGAACACAAAAACTTCAGAAGCAAAAAACTCACTCAAAAGCTTTGCGATGAAAGCGATTTTTTAATCACCATGGACAATTCCAACTTCAAAAATGTTTTAAAAAACTTCACCAACACCCAAAACAAAGTTTTAAAAATCACTGATTTTAGTCCTAGTCTAAACTACGATGAAGTTCCTGATCCTTGGTATAGTGGGAATTTTGATGAAACTTATAAAATTTTATCCCTAGCTTGTAAAAATTTACTTGTTTTTTTATCAAAATAATTTAAAACAACTATATATTACTTCTTGTTTACTTTTTAGGCTTATACTTCTAAACGAACCGAAAAACATTCATAAGAAAAACTCCTTAAAATTACACGCCTAGCTTAAATCCCTTTAGCTAGGCTTTTCTTTAGATGTTTTTATCCTTCGGATTTAAAATTTTTACTATTTTAAGTGCTTCTTAAGAAAAAACTCCAAATTTATGTGCTACAATTACGATGTTTTATTAATTTTTGACAAGGAGAATTCTCATGAAACTAGTTAAACTTAGTTTAGTTGCAGCTCTTGCTGCAGGTGCTTTTTCAGCAGCTAACGCTACTCCACTTGAAGAAGCAATCAAAGATGTTGATGTATCAGGTGTATTAAGATACAGATATGATACAGGTACTTTTGATAAAAATTGGGGAATACCAAATAGCAATTTAAATGACAGCAAACAAGATCACAAATATAGAGCACAAGTTAACTTCAGTGCTGCTATAGCTGATAACTTCAAAGCTTTTGTTCAATTTGACTATAATGCTGCTGATGGTGGTTATGGTGATAATGAAATAAAAAATGATCAAAAAGGACTTTTTGTTCGTCAATTGTACTTAACTTATACAAACGAAGATGTTGCTACAAGCGTAATCGCTGGTAAACAACAACTAAACACTATCTGGACTGACAATGGCATCGATGGTTTAGTTGGAACAGGTGTTAAAGTAGTAAACAAAAGCATCGATGGTTTAACTCTAGCTGCTTTTGCTGTAGATAGCTTCATGGCTGCAGAACAAGGTTCAGATTTAGTAGGAGCAAACCGTAGTGCATTTAACGTAGATTCAATTGGAAATCTTTACGGTGCTGCTGCTATAGGTTCTTATGATATCGCTGGCGGACAATTCAACCCACAATTATGGTTAGCTTACTGGGATCAAGTAGCATTCTTCTATGCTTTAGATGCATCTTATAGCACAACTATCTTTGATGGAATTAACTGGACACTTGAAGGTGCTTACTTAGGAAATAGCCTTGATAGTGAACTTGACAATCCTCAACATGCTAATGGCAATTTATTTGCTTTAAAAGGTAGTATTGAAGTAAATGGTTGGGATGCTAGCCTTGGTGGTTTATACTATGGTGATAAAGAAAAAGCTTCTACAGTTGTAATCGAAGATCAAGGTAATCTTGGCTCTTTACTTGCAGGTGAGGAAATTTTCTATACTACTGGTTCAAGACTAAATGGTGACACTGGTAGAAATATCTTCGGTTATGTAACTGGTGGATATACTTTCAACGAAACAGTTCGCGTTGGTGCTGACTTCGTATACGGTGGAACAAAAACAGAAGCTGCTGGTCATTTAGGTGGTGGCAAAAAGCTTGAAGCTGTTGCAAGAGTAGATTACAAATACTCTCCAAAACTTAACTTCTCAGCGTTCTATTCTTATGTGAACCTAGATGAAGGTGAAAACGCTAAAGAAAATGCTGATCATAGCACTGTAAGACTTCAAGCTCTTTACAAATTCTAAGAAGCTTTCAAGTCTAACTTCAAGGCGGAGTTTTACTCCGCCTTTTTTTATGCCTGATTTTTAAAACTTAAATTTATATAAAATTTTCCCAAGCTAAAAAGCTTTAGGAAAATTAAGACTTAAACCAATTAGCGATTTTTTCAAAAAGCCCTTTTTGCTCTTGATGCATACCATCTTTGATACCAAAACTTTCACTTAGTTTTTCTAAAAGTTCTTTTTGTTCATCGTTTAAAGAAGTTGGAAATTTGATAGAAATTTGAACGATTTGATTTCCTATGCGAGAACTATGAACATCTTTTACTCCTTCTTTTTCAAGAACAAATCTTTGCCCATCTTTAGCACCCTTTGGTAAATTTAAGGTCGCTTCACCGCGTATGGTAGGTACTTTTATACTCTCTCCTAAGATAGCTTGAGTAAAAAACACTGGAAATTCTATATATATATCATCATCATCTCTGATAAAAGTATCATCTTCAGCAGCGATGATCTTAACATACATATCCCCTCTAGTGCCATTTTTTAAGATATTACCTTTAGCATTGACACGAAGTTTCATACCTGTATCTACACCTTCTGGGATATTAAGCTCAACACTATCTTTGCTTTCATTATAACCTAAACCTTTACAATCGCTACATTTTTCACTAGCTTTTTCTCCACTTCCTTGACAATCAGGGCAAGTTTGTGCAAAAGTGATAAAACCTTGAGAAATTCCAACCTGTCCTCTACCTTGACACTTTGGACAAGTTTGAAGTTTTCCATCTTTAGCCCCTGTTCCATTGCAAGTTTTACAAGAACATTTATAAGTAAAGTCTATATTTTTCTTGCAACCAAAAATCGCTTCTTTAAAACTTAATTTTAAATTAACGATAAAATCGGAAGGGATTTTCTCATCATTTGAACTCTTTCTACGACGCGATGATGAGCCAAAGCCTTCTCCAAAAAAACTAGAAAATATATCTCCTAAATCCTCAAAACCACCAAAACCTGAGCTATTAGAACCAAATCCACCGCCTTTTAAAGCATCTTTTCCATATCTATCATAAATAGCTCGCTTTTCATCATTACTTAAAACTTCATAGGCTTCATTAACAAGCTTAAATTTCTCTTCTGCTTCTTTATCGCCTTGGTTTCTATCGGGATGGTATTTTAAAGCCATTTTTCTATAGGCTTTTTTTATGGTTTCTTTATCAGCATTTTGCGTGATTTCAAGAATTTCATAATAACTTATTTCCACATTATTCCTTTAAAAAATTTAAAATTTTGCTAGAATTTTAATCTTAAAAATTCAAAAATCTAATTTTAGCAAAAATAAAATCAATAATTTATCAAATTTTAAATAAAATTATGCAAATATTATAAATCTTAGATAAAATTTAAAGGATACCAAAATGATTAATGTGTTGATGATAGAAGATGATCCTGATTTTGCGCAATTATTATCTGAATATTTAGCGCAGTTTAATATTAAAATCACAAATTTTGAAAATCCTAAAAGTGCTTTAAATGTAGGCGTCCAAGGCTATGATTGTCTAATATTGGATTTAACTTTACCAGGAATTGATGGTCTTGAAGTTTGTAGAGAAATCAGACAAAAAAGTAATATTCCTATTATCATCTCATCAGCTAGAAGTGACTTAAGCGATAAGGTTGTAGGGCTTCAAATTGGTGCTGATGATTATCTCCCAAAGCCTTACGATCCAAAAGAAATGTATGCAAGGATTATGAGTCTTATTCGTCGCACAAAAAGAGTTGAACACGCAAATAATGAAAATATTAATTCCGCTTTCAAAATTGATGAAAGAAGGCATGAGATCACCTATGAAGATAAGGTTTTAACACTTACACCTGCTGAGTTTGAAATTTTGGAATACCTTATCCAACAGCACGGATATAGCGTTTCAAGAGAACAGCTTGTAAGTCGCTGTAAAAACCTAAAAGATAAAGATTCTAAAAGTCTTGATGTTATCATCGGTCGCTTAAGAGTAAAAATAGGAGATAGTTCAAAATCTCCAAAACATATTTTTTCTGTTAGAGGTATAGGATATAAACTAATAGGATGACAAAAAATTATTCTATTTATACCAAGCTAATTATTTTATTTGTTGTTACTTTTTTCTTAGTTTGTGTGCTTTTTATCGTTCTTTTGAAAATAGAAGGAAGTGCTTACAACGAAGAAGAAAGTTTAAAACAAGAAAATCTTATAAAAAATTTACTCATCTCCTATGAAAACACTTCAGGCGCTAAAATAGGTTCCTATCTTGAAAATAGCGGTTTTAATACTATACAAAATCCCTATCTTGTAAAAAGCATAAGAAATAATGGACAATCACTTTTTAAAGCAAATGGAGAATTTTGCACCCTTTCTTCTTTAAAATATCATAGCAATCTTTATTTTGATGTTCAATGTAAAGATTTTGATGGCTTATATGAAGAAAATACTAGCGATAGAGTTTATAATCTTTTATTAATAGGATTTTTTTCTTTTTCTTTGTTGGTTGTTTTTATGTATTTTTCGGTATTAAAATCTTTAGAACCTTTAAAAAAATTAAGAAGGCAAGTTGCTAAAGTTGCAAATGGAGAGCAACCTGATTTTTTAGACTATCAAGAAGATGAAGTAGGCAAAATCGCCTTTGAATTTCAAAAAGCTTTTAAAAAAAATCAAGAATTAATCCAATCAAGACAACTTTTCCTAAGAACAATTATGCATGAGTTAAAAACCCCTATAGGAAAAGGGAGAATCATTTCTGAAATGATCAAAGAAGACAGACAAAAAGAAAGACTTATCGCTATATTTTTACGTATGGATTCTTTGATCAATGAATTTGCCAAAATCGAAAATTTATTTTCAAAAAACTACAACTTACACTTTAAACCTAGTCGTTTTAGCACTATACTTGAGGAAGCTAAAGAACACCTTATGAGAGATGATTTTAATAAAGTTGTAAAAGTCGATATAAGATATGATGCTTTAATCAATGTTGATATGGAAATTTTCTCTGTAATTTTAAAAAATCTTATCGATAATGCCTTAAAATACTCAAACAATGGCACTTGTGAGCTTTTTTGTTGCAAAGAATGTTTTACCATTAAAAATCCAGGCAAGCCTTTAGCAGAGCCTATAGAACATTATCTTGAAGCTTTTACAAGAGAAAAACACAATCAGGTCAAAGGTATGGGGCTAGGACTTTATATAGTTTCAGAGGTATGCAAACTGCATAATTTTGATTTGATTTATTTTTATGATGATGGAAAGCATTGTTTTAAAATTTTCTTTGGAGATAAAGAAAAATAATGGCAAAAGGCCTAGAAAAATTCAACGAACTTGTTGAAAGTTTTGCAAATTTACCTACCATAGGGAAAAAAACTGCCATAAGGCTTGCTTATCACCTTTGCATAAATAATAAAATCGATGGTATGAAACTCGCACACAATATAGAAAATGCTATCCGCTTTATAAAACCTTGTGAGCAATGCGGTGCTTTAAGCGAAAATGAGCTTTGCGAAATTTGCAGCGATGAAGAAAGAAATAAAAACATTTTATGTATAGTTGAAAGTCCAAAAGATATACTAACACTCGAAGAGAGTCAAAGCTACAATGGGCTATATTTTGTTTTAGATGAGTTAAATGAAGAAAAACTTGAAAAACTAAAGCAAATCATACTTAAGCTAAATATCTCTGAGCTCATTTTTGCATTGACACATAGCATTAATTCTGATGCAACTATCTTTTTTATAGAAGATAAATTTAAAGGCTTAAACCTAACTTTTAGTAAAATCGCTCAAGGAATTCCAAGTGGTGTAAATTTAGAAAATGTGGATTTAATCTCTTTAAATAAAGCTATGAATTTTAGAACAAAAATTTAGTAATTTTTATAAGAAATATCGGCTAATTCTTGCAAAGAAAAATCCGCAATCTTTTCATAAACAAAACCTTCCTTGCTTAAAAAATCAAGTAAAGTTTTTTCCATGATTTTAGCCCCTTGTATAAGCTCATTTGAGAGCTTAAAACTCATCGCTTCAATACGCTTTGGCACACAAGCTAAGATGTGTGTTTTAGGCAAATCTCCTGCAAGTTCCATGTATTGTAAGGTTTGAAGCATTTCTATTTCATGAGCACTTCCACTCCAGCTAATTTTATTAGGCATAGCATCATAAGGAAAGAAAAATACATCTCCTATACTCGCATCTTGCGCTTCTATGCAGTCTAAAACGATAAGTCTATCGTACCTAGCGATGATATAGCTAAGCTGCAAAGCCAAAGTTCCACCATCAATAAAATCTAAAGTAAATTTAGGATGAGTAAATTTGTAGTTTTTTTCAAGTTGTTTGCAAAGATGAACGCCTAAGCCTTCATCTGCAAACATGATATTGCCTATTCCAAGGACTAAGAATTTCAATGCTTTTCTTCTTTTACAAATTTATATCCGCTAATAATAGCATCCATAGCACCATCTTTACCTTTTACTGCGTTAAAAATCGCCATGTAAATATGTACTGGTACAAAAATCATAATCACCCACATCAAAATTCTATGATAAGTTCTTACATCAGCCAAACCGCCCATTGCAGCTTCAAGTGGTCTTAAAATATGATATAAAAGCCCACCTAAGCCCTCATGGTAAGTATGAGTATAAAGAATAAGCCCTGTAAGAATGATACCTAGCATCACAAGATAAAAGAAAAAATAAGTTACAAATTGCAAAGGATTATAAACCCCTTTTAAATGTGGATGTTTTCCTAAGAAAATGTAAAATTTTACTTGTTCTATCCATAATTTGATATTAAAAATATCCCATGCACTTCTGCGTTCTTTTGCACTTACCTTATCGCAAAAAAACAAATACACCTTAAAAATAATACAAGCGATTAAAACAAAACCCACCGCTTGATGTACTAAACGGTATTTTGCTTGCATAAATTTTACAGGTTCGCCGTTACTAATAGGACTTTGAAACACATAAGAAAGATAATACCCTGTGCCAATAAGAATCACTATAGCAATAGCTCTTATCCAGTGTGTTAAACGCAAACCTATGCTAAATTCATATTCAGCTTTTCTTTGCAATTTTTCTTCTTTGTTTTGCATGAAAGCCTCCTTATAAATTGACATTCACTTTATATTCGCTTAGATTATTGCCCTTAGTATCCATTACATGCACCGCACAAGCAATACAAGGATCATAAGAGTGAATTTTTCTAATAATTTCAAGCGGTTGTTTTACATCAGCGATTTTAAGTCCTATCAAACATTGCTCATAACTTCCACCTACGCCATTTGCGTCTTTTGGACTTGCATTCCAAGTAGAAGGCACCACAGCTTGCCAGTTTTCAATGACGCCATTTTTAATTCTACACCAATGACTTAATGTTCCGCGTGGCACATGCCCCATATAGCGTCCTTTGTATTCTTTAGAATTATCGATCACATAAGGCGCGCAAGTACTCTGATCTACTTTTAAATTTTCAACTAAATTATTAAACGCTTTTAAAGCATTATTTGCAACGATTTTTGCTTCAATACAACGAGCAGCTGTTCTTCCAAGTGTACTAAATACAGCATTTAAAGGAAGTCCTGTTTCTTTTAAGAACTCATCTACCACAGGAACAACATTTTGATTACCTTTGGCATAATTTACAACGATATTTGCTAAAGGTCCTACTTGCATAGGGTTTCCTTCATAGCGTGGAGCTTTAATCCAACTATATTTACCCTTAGTATCAAACACTTTAGAATGAACATTATTTCCATGATGATCTACGCTTTCTCCATCTACAAGTCCTGTATAATTTGGATTTGTTTTGCCATCATAAGGATGTAAAGGTTCATTGTCTGCATACCAAGAATGAGTTGCCTCTTCAGTAATCTTATCTTCTTCTACTTCATAAACCTTGCTTAAATCTCCATTTTTGATAATACCACTTTCAAAAAGCCATTCATCTCTTCCGAGTTGGAATTCTTTAAAGGTGTAAAGATTATTTACCCCTATATCATTTAAAACACTTGCTTCATGTGCATAAGCTTTTCCTGCCATCACAAGATCAGGATAATACGCACGATTAACAAAGTCTTGTACTTCTTGGAATTTAACCATATATTCACCCATTCTTGCAGGATCAAGTAAATCCATAACGCAAGTTACACCACCAACAGTTAAGCTTTGTGGATGTGGATTTTTAGCTCCAAAAATCGCCATACATTGAGCAATGATTCTTTGGATTCTTAAACATTCTAAATAGTGAGAAAGAACGATTAAATTTTGCTCAGGACTTAAACGATAAGTTGGGTGACCATAGTACGCATTAGCAAAAGGTCCTAAATTTCCTTTATCTACGAAAGTTTTAAGTCTTTGTTGCACTTCAAGAAGTTTATCTGCACCTGTTGCATAAGGATTTGGAGTGTATTTAAAAGCTTCATCGCTTGCTTTTTTAACATCAGCACTTAAAGCACTTACCACATCAGCCCAATCAAGCCCATGAAGTTGATAAAAATGTACAATATGATCGTGTAAGAATAAAGCCGCATTCATTAAAGTTCTTGTTAAAAGGGCATTTAAAGGCGGAGTAATACCTAAAGCATTTTCAACAGCAACTATACCTGCTTTATAATGTGAAAAAGTACAAACTCCACAAATTCTTTGTGTCATAAAACCCGCATCTCTTGGATCACGCCCTTTTACTATGGTTTCAATACCACGCCACAAAGTAGAGCCAGCATAAGCTTCTTTTACCACATTGTTATCATCAACAACAACTTCAACTCTTAAATGCCCTTCAATTCTTGTAATAGGATCTACGATTATTTTTTGACTCATTTTTATTCCTTATCTTTTTGCATGGAAGATATAACTGCGTGCGCTGCTATAGCAACACCTGTGAGCGTAAGCACGCCTATGCCGATTTTATCTGAAACACTATCCGCGCCCAAACCAAAAACAGTATCAAATTTACGACTAGCCATAGGCTCCTCAAAAGGTCCCATAGTATCCCAAAAATCAGGCTCGGAACAACCTATACAACCATGCCCTGCTTGGATAGGCCAAGAAGTGTGCTGGTTAAATCTCTCTCTTGAACAGTTATTGAAAGTATAAGGCCCTTTACAGCCTACTTTATAAAGACAAAAACCTTGTTTTGCTCCTTCATCTCCAAAGGCATGCACAAATTCACCCGCATCAAAATGTCCGCGTCTTTCACAAAGATCATGAATTCTTAAGCCATAAGCCCATTTTGGCCTATTATATACATCAAGTGCTGGTAACTCACCAAATAATAAATAATGAAGCACATTACCCACTATATTTTTTTCACTTGGAGGACAGCCGGGAACATTGATCACAGTTTTGCTTGTTACTTTACTTAAAGGCTGCGCATTACTAGGATTTGGTCTTGCTGCTTGGATTCCTCCAAAGCTAGAACAGGTTCCTATAGCAAAAATAGCCAAAGCATTTTCACTTGCCATTTTTGAAAGCTCATAGCCTGTTTTTCCATGTGCACCTATGGTTAAAAAATGCTCTGTATCACCCATAGGGATGCCACCTTCAACCATTAAAATGTATTTATTTTTATGTTTTTGAATGGCACTTTCTAAATTTTCTTCAGCTTGCCAACCTGCTGCAGCCATCACTGTTTCGTGATATTCTAAAGAAATATAATCAAAAATCAAACTATCAATCGTTGGAGTATCACTTCTTAACAAACTCTCACTACAGCCTGTACACTCAGCCATATGAAGCCACACAACAGGAAGTCTATCAGCAAGTTCAGCAGCTTTTGCTACCATAGGAGTAAAACTCGCTGGTAAAGCCAAAAATGCCGTCATAGCACCTGCCCATTTCATAAAATCCCTTCTAGAAAAACCTGACTTTTCTAATGCTTTTGCAATGCTATCATTGTCTTTTAAAGAAGGAAGCTTTTCAAGAGCCGATAAACGCGACTCTATTTGATGATAATCAATCATTATATTTCCTTTATAATATGAAATTTATTCTCTATAATAATAAAATAAAGGAAGTTAAAATAAAATTAAAAACTTACTCTCATAAGCAAATATTAGTATCAATCTTAATTAAAGTTTAATCATAAGCCTTTTTTGAGTTTGCGAATCAAAAATCTTGCAGGGTGAATAGCGTGGATGTATTTTTTTTCTAAACACAAGGGTTCATTATTTATCAATGCACACAAATACCTTGCCGCTAAAACACTTGTGCTAAAACCCCTTGATCCATGAGCAAAATTAAAATACAAATTACAAGACATTTTAGCTGGTTTTTGCTCCTTGTTTTTTGTCCATAATAAAGCTTTATATTCTTCTTTATAAAACACTTCATCATAAGCATTTCCAACTATCATAAAGCGATCACTCGAATAAGATCTAAAACCTACCTTAGAACCTATGATTTCTAATTTTGTATTTTTATCTATAAATTCGGCTATATTTTCTATATTTTGTTTATCATCTTCTTCTTTTGATTCTAAACTTGTATCAAGTCTATCATAACTTGCTCCAATCACTTGCAAATCATCTTTTATAGGACAAATATAAGCCTTAGAAGATAAAGGAAATGGAGAGTCTAAAAAAGGTTTTAGATGTGTAACTTGACCTCTTACTTTGCTTAATTTCATCTCATCATAAAAAACAAAATCTTTTGTATCTGCACCCATAGCATAAATCAAAACCGCATAATCACTTTTAACAATATCATTTTTAAATTTTAAAGTAAAACACTCATTTTCAAATTTATAAGCTTGAAATTCATGATTAAAATATATACAAGCTTTACTTTTTTCAAAAAGATTTTTAACCAAATTTTTTGGAAAAATCACTCCACCCTCTTCTAAAAAAGCTTGATTTTTTGAAATTTTAAACAAAACATTTTCTCTTTGTGTGTCAAATCTTTCTTGCATCAAATCATTATGTGCAAACTCCACCACACCCTTAAATTCTAAATCTAAAATTTGTCTATAAAAACGGCTTGCTTCTATAAAAGAAAGCTCTGAAAATTCCCCTAAATTTACCTTAGGCTTTAAGATTAAAGAGCTTAAAATTCCACTTTCATTTCCACTTGCACCCTTGCCTAGTTCTAAATGTTTTTCAAAAACATCTATTTCAAAACCCCTTAAACTAAGCTCATAAGCTAGAACAGCACTTGATATACCCGCACCAATAATAGCTACTTTTTTATTTTTTAAAAATGAAAATGTTCTTGAAAAATACGCTTCTTTATCTTTAAACTCAAGCTCATTTTCCAAATAAGCTTTAATCATTTCTCTTTTTCTAAAACCTTTGGTTTTTTCTACTCTAAAGCCATATTTTTTTAAATTTTTTTGCAAAAAACTTGCCGAAGAAAAGGTGCAAATTTGTGTATTTTTTTTAGAAAGTCTTGCCACTTCAAAAATTAAATTTTCATCAAACATTTGCGAGTTTTTATTTGGAGAAAATCCATCTAAATACCAAATATCAGCTTTAAAATCCAATTCTTTTAAAATAGCAATATCTTCAAAAACAAGGTCTAAAAAACAATCTTCAAAATAAAAACGATAAATCCCTTCTTTAGCCTTAGGATAAAATTTTAAAAATTGCTCTAAAAGCTCTTTAAACTCTTCATAAAATCCTAGTTTTTGGTAAATTTCTCTTAATTGTTCTTTTTCGATATAAAAAGCTTCTATACTGATATAAAAAAGTTTTTTGGGACGCTTAAAAGGAGTGGTTTCTAAAAAGCGTTTCAAAGTAAGAAAAAAATTTAAACCTATACCAAAACCACTCTCTGCGATAATAAAATTTTCTTGATTTTTCCATTCAAAAGAATGAGTATAAACAAATTTGCTTTCATTTAAGCCATCTTTGGAATTAAAATAAAAATCATCAAAATCCAAAGAAAAAGGAGTATTATCCTTAAAAATTAGCTTAGCTTTTTTCATCGGTTGTTATAAAAATAACTCTCAACTCCATCAGCAATACCCTTAACCAATAAATCTTGAAAAGCTTTATTGGCGATTCTTTTACCTTCATTTGGATGTGTAATATAGCCAATTTCAATCAAAATTGCAGGCATTTGCGCACCCACTAAAACCCAAAAAGGTGCTTCTCTTACACCGCCGTCTACAATTTTATACTTTTTGCGTGTTTGAATGAGTATATTTTTTTGTACATCAATGGCTAGTTTATTTGAAGCAACGATTTTTTCACGATTTAAGAAATTTAAAATACTTTGTTTTGAGAAATAATTAATCTCTTCAAAATCTCCTTGATTTTCTTTTTCTGCTGCTTTTTTACTTCTTTCGCTTCTTGCAGGACTTAAAAAGAAAGTTTCCACGCCTTCGCTACTTTTGGCCTTGGCAGCATTGGGTGCTGCATTAGCATGTATAGAGATAAACAAATCCGCTCTTTTATCATTAGCATATTTAGTTCTATCGCGAAGATTGATAAATTTATCCGAACTTCTAGTGTAAAGCACTTTATAACCGCGTTTTTTAAGTTCATTTCCAAGTTTTAAAGCCGCGCTTAAAACTATATCTTTTTCTTTTAAACTTCCTTTTTTATCACTTAGAGCACCGCTATCTTTTCCACCATGCCCCGCATCGATAACTATAAGTTTTCCTGATTTGTATCTCGTACTTAAGGTTTTATTAAAGCTTTGAGTTGCTTTTTTATCTACACTTTGACTTGAAGTTTGCGCATGAAAACCTAAAGTGAGATTTTTATTATCCAACTTTTTTAAAAGTTTAAATTCTTTAGGAGCACTCAAAACCACACGAACAATTTTTGGATTATATTGCGTAACGACAATTGTATTTTGTCCAAAGGTAAAGCTTTTTCTATTACCTTCTAACACACCTTTAAAACTTACAATATATCGGAATTTTTGATCTTTGGTTTCAAATATTGCTATTTCTTTTTCATCCAAATCATCGCTCAAATTTAACACCACAGCGTTAGAAATTTTATCCACATCTAAAACATATAAAGGTCCTTGATCTTCTTTTTCGTTATTGGTTTTTTTATCTTGTTTTTTTATTTCTAAAACTTTGGTTTTAATTTCTGTTTTTTGATCTTGCTTTTTCTCTGAAATTTTACTAACTTGCTCAGTCTTTTTTTGGCTAGTAATTTCTTTTGAAAAAATTATTTTTTCTTCTTTAAAAGATATTTCAATAGGAATTTTTTCTTTAGCATAAACCACTATGCGTATGGTTTTGGGATTAAATTGTGAAATCACTAAACGATAGTCATCAAATTTAAACTCTTTTTTACCTCCTTCTAAAACCCCATCAAAATCACTAATAAAACGATAGTTTCCTTTTTCATCTAAAGCAAAACTTTTTAATTGATTCTTATCTAAATTTGTATTTAATTCAAGCTCTACACCTTGGCTTGTTTTACTTGACTTTAAAACATAAATTTTATCATCACTTTTTGTTTTAGAAACGATACTACTCTTTGGCTCTTGTGAAGTTTTAGAATCTATTTTTTCTATATTTTTTATTTGTTCATTAGGTGATTTTTTTTCACTTTTTTGAACTGTTTTTACAGGTTTAAAAGTTGATTTTTCAGTATCTTGAGAAATATTTTGAACCTTAATATCTTTAATAACAGCCTTTCTTAAAGCATTGATACTTGCTTCACTTATACCACTTTCTTTTAACTCATTAGCATATGACTTGTCGTCTAAATTTAAAGTATTTGAACTGATGATCAATCTTTTTAAGATTTCAATTTTAGTTTTTTCATCTTCATTGATAACACTTTGTATATAAAGGCTTTTTAGCTGATGATGAAATTTTACTTGCACTTCGCTTTTAGAACTGATAAAATTTTTATCGAAATTTGCAAGTTCATTTTCATAAGCTCCAAAAAGAGTTGTGAAAACAAATACTAAAAATACAAAAATTTTAGCCATTATTCACCATTAACCAATTTTTCCATAAGTTCTTTAACGCTGATAAGTTTATCTAAACGATATCCATTTGCACCTGTAAAGAAAAGTCCTGTTTCTTTTTTACCTGACCACGCATCAAAAAGCCTATCTGCTATACAATAGCCTACTTTAGTCGCCTCTTTTCCGCGTCCACAAGGCGCTACACAATTGCTTATACAATTGATCTTTGGACCCATTCTTTTATCTACCAAATTTAAAAGATTGGTTCTAACTCCACGAGCAGGATAGCCCACAGGAGATTTAATAAGCTCTATATCTTCTTCTTTAGAAGCTAGCAAAACGCTTTTAAACTCTTCACTTGCATCACATTCAAAAGTTCCTATGAAACGCGTTCCCATTTGAACACCACTAGCTCCTAAAGAAATAGCGTTTTCTATATCTTTTTTATCCCAAATTCCACCTGCAGCAATCACAGGAAAAGATCCCCAATTTTTAGCCTCTTCTACCACAGGAGCGATTAATTTTTCTAGCTGATAATTTGGATCTAAGCACTGCTCATAAGTAAAACCTTGATGACCTCCACTTTTTGGCCCTTCTAAAACCACTGCATCAGGTAGGCGGTTGTAACGGCTTTGCCATCTTTTGCAAATAATTTTTAAAGCCTTTGCAGATGAAATAATAGGCACTAAAGCCACATCAGGAAAATCTACAGTAAATTCAGGTAAATTTGTAGGAAGTCCAGCGCCTGAAACAATCACATTAAAACCAACCTCACAAGCATCGCGTGCTATTCTTGCATAATCATTACTTGCACACAAAATATTACACCCCAAAGGAGCATCGCCGCAAACTTTTCTTGCATTATTAATTAAAGCTTGCAAACCCTTGCGTGAGTAAAAATTTTCACTTCCATAAGGCTTAGCGTTTAATTCTTTACTTGCATACTTTCTTTCTTCATAATATCCTGTTCCCACAGAAGAAATGATCCCAAGTCCACCATTTAAAGAAACTGCAGAAGCTAATCTATCCCAGCTTATGCCTAGTCCCATTCCCCCTTGAAAAATGGGATATTTTATAGTATGTTTTCCTATTTGTAAGGGTTGTAAATTCATTCTTTTACCTTTAATTTTGCAAATTTTCTTTTACCTATTTGTAAGATGTATTCTCCTTGTTCTAAATGCATTTGCTCGTCGCTAACTTTTTGAGAATTTACACTTACTGCATTAGCACCGATGCTTCTTCTTGCTGCAGAAGTAGAGCTTTCCAAACCACATTCAACCAAAGCCTTAGCAAGCCAAATTTTTCCTTGTATTTCAAACTCAGCCATATCGCTTGGTAAAGCATTTTGAGAATGAATTCTATCAAATTCAGATTTAGCATTATTAGCCTCTTCTTTGGAGTGAAAACGCTCCGTAATCTCTAAAGCTAAATTTTCTTTAGCTTTTTTAGGATGTAAATTGCCTTGTTCTATGTCTTTTTTTATTTGCGCGATTTCTTCTAGGCTTTTTTGACTTAAAAGTTCATAATATCTAAACATCAATTCATCACTAATACTTAAAATTTTAGCATACATATCATTAGCTTTTTCTGTAACACCAATGTAATTATTTAAGCTCTTACTCATTTTGTTTACACCATCTAAACCTTCGAGCAAAGGCATCATAATCACAGCTTGTTCTTTTCCTATATTATAAACTCTTTGAAGCTGTCTTCCCATTAAAAGATTAAATTTTTGATCCGTTCCACCCATTTCAATATCGCTTTTTAAAGCCACGCTATCATATCCTTGAAGTAAAGGATATAAAAACTCGCAAATCGAAATAGGGCTTTGCTCTTTAAATCTCTTGGTAAAATCGTCACGCTCAAGCATTCTAGCTACACTAAAAGTTGAAGTAAGCTCTACTATACCCGCGGCTCCAAGTTCATTAAGCCAAGTAGAATTAAACTTAATCTGTGTTTTTTCTTTATCCAAAACCTTAAAAACCTGTGTTTCATAAGTTTTAGCATTGATTAAAACTTGCTCTTTATCCAGTTTTTTACGCGTTGCACTTTTTCCACTTGGATCGCCAATTTGTCCCGTAAAATCTCCAATCAAAAACTGCACAATCGCTCCATGTTTTTGCAAAAAAGCCATTTTTGTTAAAACCACGCTATGGCCTAAATGTAAATCAGGTGCTGTAGGATCAAATCCTGCCTTTATAAAGAAATTTTCACCCTTTTCATAATAATTTTTAATTAATTTTCCTATTCTTTCTTCATCAATAAGCTCTGCACAGCCACGCTTAACTTCTGCTAATATTTTTTTTATATCCATAATAAACCTTTTTAACCTTCTTTATAAGCATCATTTAAAGATGTAAAATCTAAAATCTTACAACGAGATTTTAACCTATCCTTGACACTATCTGGGTTGATATTATCAGGAATTTCCATTGTAATCTCAAAATAATCTACCGCCGAATTTAAATCACTTGATAAATTAATTGTTAATAAATTTATCTGCATTTTAGCTAAAAATGCCAAAAATTCCGCTAAAACACCTTTTTTATTTTCCAAAGAAAAAATCAATTTATAAGATTTAGGGATATTAGAATCCCATTTTATAAATACCATATCTTGATTATTATCTATCATTTTATCGGCTCTATCGCAAAGCTTATGATGGACAATAGCGTTACCACCTTTAACAAAAGCTAAAACAGCATCACCTCTTTTTGGATGGCAACAAAAATCAAAATCCACATTAGCAATTTTATGGTTACAATATAGAGTAAAATTTCCTATTTTTTGTTCTTTAATCTCATATTTATCAAACCAATATGACTTCTTGGCGTATTTTTTAAGACCATTGACTATATCTTTCAAATAAGCACTATCTGTTGCTACTTGTCTAATGCGTCTGATTAAATTTTCTTTTTCTATCCAAGTTTCAATTCTGTTTTTATCAACTCCAAAAATAAAACTTAATATATTAATAGAACTTGCTAGATTAATCTCTCTGATTTTTTGCTTACAAAATTCCCTTATACTTGCTTTTGCTTTTCCTGTTTTAACACTATCTATCCAAGAACAGCGATAAAATTTATCATTGCTAGTAACCACTCGCACAATATCGCCATTTTTAAGCTCAGTTAACAAAGGCACTTTAATACGATTTACATAAGCGCTTTTTGCATGAAGCCCTACTTTGGTATGCACTTCATAAGCAAAATCAAGAACCGTTGCACCACGAGGTAAAGTGAAAATTTCTCCCTTAGGAGAATAAACTGCAACATCTTCAACATAAAGACTATCTTTAGCATATTCATAAAGTTCAATAGCATTGTAATCTTCTGCATTTTCAAGATTGTTTATACTTTGCATTGAAATATCTGTAAGCCAATCAAGACGAGGTGCAACCACGCTGCCATCTTCTTTATATTTCCAATGCGCTGCTATACCAAATTCCGCAATTTTATGCATATCAAAAGTTCGAATTTGCGCTTCTATAATACTTTTAGTATCAAAAAGTGTGGTATGTATGGTTTGATAACCATTTTGTTTAGGCAAGGCTATATAATCCTTAAAACGCGAAACCAAGGGATTAAAATGCGTATGTAAAATTCCCAAAGCCAAGTAACAATCACTTACTTTTTCAACCAAAATTCTTACCCCAAGTAAATCAAGAACTTCTTCAATACCAATGCCTTTTCTTTGCATTTTAAGATAAATAGAATAACTATGCTTAATGCGTTTTTGAATTTCAAAACTACCTTGTCTAAAGCCATTGCTCAAAAATAAAAGTTCGATTTTGGAAATAAATTCATTTAAACCTAATTGCATTTCTTGATTATTGGAATTGATATAATTGTCAATAAGCTTATACTCATCTGGCATAAGATATTTAAAGCTAAGATCTTCTAAATAATTTTTTATGCTTGAAATACCAAGTCTATGAGCTATTGGAGCATATACAACTAAAGTTTCTTCGCTGATTCTTTTTTGCTTATCTTCTCTTAGAATATCAAGAGTAAGCATATTATGCAGCCTATCACATAACTTCACAATCAAAACCCCAACATCTTCAATGCTTGCTAAAAGCATATTTCTGAAAGTCAAGGCTGATTTAGTTAAACTTTTTTTAGATTTTGATGAAATGAGATTATCTTCTCTAATTTCTATAATTTTAGTAAGCCCTAAAACAAGTTTTAAAACCTCAGAACCAAACTGCTCTCTAAGTTCTTCTTCGGTGCAGTTTGTATCTTCGATCACATCATGCAATAAAGCAGCTAAAATATTGCTTTTATTTTCACTTAAAAATCCAACCAGTGTTGCTACTAAAATAGGATGTACCGCATAAGGCTCTCCACTTTTTCTAAACTGCCCTTCATGGCAAAATATACAATAATCTACTGCTTTTTCAAGAATGGCATCATGGCCACAAATTTCGAAAAGTAAAGCCTTAGCAACTTCTAAATCTTTACAATTTTTTACATTATCGATTAATTGTTCAAGTAATAATTCTTCATCGATTGGTTTCAACTAAACCCTCTAAAGTGATTTTATTTTCTGCAATTTCATATAAAGCTATATCTGCAAGTTTATTTTTATTTTTATCAAAATCCACTAAAGGAGTCGCACCATTTGCTAATTGCTCTGCTCTTTTTGCCACCACTAAAGAAAGGCGATATCTATCATTACCCATTTTTTCCAAAGCTTTTGCCGCTACTTCTTCTATTCTTTTATCCATAATTTTCTCCTTAATTATTTTTAACGATTGAACAAAGGCTAGTATCACCTTGTATGATTTTAAGTAAATTACCCTCTTCAAACATATTACAAACCACAATAGGAAGTTTGTTATCTTTAGCTAAAGCTATAGCTGTATCATCCATCACTTTAATATTATCTTGCATAGCCTCATCATAACTTAAAGTATTTAAAAATACTGCATCATCAAATTTTTTTGGATCTTTATCATAAACTCCATTAACTTTTGTAGCTTTTATTACCATATCTGCATCAATTTCTACAGCTCTTAAAATAGCTGTTGTATCTGTAGTAAAATAAGGATTTCCAGTGCCTGCAGCAAAAACCACAACACGACCCTTTTCTAAGTGTCTTTGCGCTCTTCTCATAATATAAGTTTCACAAAATGCTTCCATCTGAATGGCGCTTTGAACCCTAACTTCAAGTCCAGAGCTTTCCAAAGCTTCTTGTATAGCAATAGCATTGATAACTGTAGCAAGCATTCCCATATGATCTCCACTTGTCCTTTTAATCAATCCGCCCTTAGCAGCACTTACTCCGCGAATAATATTACCACCGCCTATAACTATGCCTACTTCTATTTGATTTTTTATAAGTTCTTTAATCTCTGAAGCTATGAATTTTAAAATAGAATTTTCTATACCAAAGCCATTTTCACCTGCTAAAGCCTCTCCTGAAAATTTTACTAAAACTCTTTTTCTCTCTTGCATTATTTCTCCTTATTTAACTTGAAATTATATTTTAAATTCCATTAAATTTAGCTAATTTAAGCTAATGAGTTCCAAAGGATTGATATGAAAATTTTTTTGAGTTACTTCAAAAGTAAGATCATTTTTTATTCTACCCACTACGGCACCTTTTTTAATATTCTTACCAACTTTAATATTAGGAGCAATCTTATCTAAATGTGCATATATTGTATGTATGCCATTATCATGTTCAACAATAACAACTCGAGCTAGCATGCTAGTATCTTTGGCAAAAACTATTTTTCCATCTAACACATTTTTAACAACTGCATCACTTTTATTACTTCTTAAAACTACATTCTCGTTAAAAATTTTAAGATTATAAACAGGATCAACATAATTTCCAAATTTTTGCTTCACAGTAAAAGAATCTAATGGAGCTATGGTTTTTTTTCCTGTGTAACGCTTGACTGAACCTCCTTGATAGCTTGAACCTAATTGCCTTATTTGTTGATTATTTTTTACTATTTTAGTATCATTTTTGCTTGAATTTACATTTTCTTTATCATTAATAATTTTTAATTGATTTAATGTTTTTCTAAGCTCTTCTTGCTGAGCTTGTAAGTCATCAAGTTTTTTTGCATATATGGTTCGATCTGTTTTTTGTTTATTAATTTCGCTAATTTGTTTTTGTTTTAAACTTTGAAGTTTAGCTAATTGAGCGTTGTAATCCTTAAGACTATCATTGATTTTCTTAATCTGAGCTTGTTTATCATCAATAAGCCTATTTACTCCCTCATAATCTTTAGAAATTTTTAAAATTTCTTCATTTAAAACTTTGTTTAAACTTCCTAAAATTTCAAAAGCCATAAAACTTTCTTCACTTTCAATATAGCCTTGAGGGATAGGTAAATCATAAGCAAAATCTTTAGCCATTAAAGATATAAGCTTACCTTCCATATTTGATTTACTTTTAAGCAAATCTTCATTTTGGCTTGTAAGGGTGTTTAACTCTTGATTTTGAGCCTTAGCACTTGCTTCAAGCTTAGAAGTTTGTGAATTTAAGCTTTCAATTTGTAAGCTTAAGTCTTTCAAACTTTTTTCACCATTTAAAATATCACTAGCCAAATCTTCAAGTTTTTTGTTTAGCTGTTCTTGTATACGTTTATTTTCTTCTAAACTTTTTGTTTTTTCATTTATAGCATTTGCTAAACTTATATCAACAAATAAAAAAAAACAAAAAAAGATAAGAATATTTTTTCTCATCTTTTAACCTTAAACATAACCGTATTTACACACAACAAGCAAATAAACAAAGTAGCTAAAAAAATTAAAGTCAAATGTAAAATAAAATTAATAGGTGGAAAAATAATATCTACAGCCTTTAAGCTTTCTTGGATAATAGAAAGATCAAAAATTTGGGTAAAAAAGGCAAGCAAAATAATAAAAGCAATAAAACAATCAACCACAACCACCTTATAAAGCATAAAAGATCTAAACCAAAACGGAGCTCCAAATAAACACATAATTTCAATACGATCGGTATGTTCATAAAGCCAAATTCTCATCTGTTTTAAAAACAAAACAAAGGCAAGTAAAATAATGATAAATAAAAATAACCAAAAAACAAATTTCATCAAAATAAGTAAGGAATATATCTTATCATGGGTTTTGGAAAAAGTTTCAACCTTGCTAACACCTACAATATTTAAAAGTTGATTTTTAATTGAATTTAGTTCATTTTGATCAGGCAAAGAATTTAATTTTAAAGTATAAAATTTTGGCAGAGAATCTTTTAAAACTTTCAAATTCTTTTCAGAAACATCATTTTTCAAACGATCGATTAAATCCTTAGGATCTAAAGATTCAAGTCCAGCAAAAAATGGTACTTTTGTTTTTACCACATTCTGATCAAGTTCAGTTTTACTGACAACTATAATATTATAATCTTTATTAACAAGTTCTTCATAATGTTTTAAAGTTGCATTTGTAATCAAAATAAACTCAAAAGCAAACATCATAAACAATAAAGATAAAATTAAAGATAAATGTGTTTTAAAAAATTTCATTCATTTTTCCATTTTCTATATTAAAACGACGATAATCCACTCTTAAATTGCTAGGAATTCTATGTGTTACCACTATAACACAAGTTCCTAAAAGTTCTCTAGCAGACTTTAAAAGAGTCCATATAATATCAGAAGAATACTCGTCCAAATTTCCCGTTGGCTCATCGCAAAGCAAAAGCTTTGGATTATGAGCTAAAGCCCTAGCCATAGCGACGCGTTGTTGCTCACCACCACTAAGTTGATTAGGCAATTTATCTGCTTTAAAAGTTAAATTTACATGCTTTAAAAGCTTAGCAGCTTGATCATGGCATACTTTTTTACTATAACCTTTAATCATTAAAGGCAACATAACATTTTTTTCAACACTATATTCTTGTACAAGTTTATAATCTTGAAAAATAATCCCTATTCTTTGACGCAATTTTAAAAGTTCTAAATTTCCAATTTTATTCATCAAAGATCCACATACTTCAAGCTTGCCAGAAATAGGTTCTAAATCCCCATAAAAAGACTTTAAAAGCGTACTCTTGCCACTCCCACTTTTACCCGTAATAAAAACAAAATCATCATCCTTAAAAGCAAAACTCGCTTCTTTAATAACTAGTTCATCATAACCTAAAGTAAGTTTATTTGCTTGGATTAAATTAGGCATCCTTTTTCCTTAATTTCCCTTTTTAAATTTTTAAATTATGCTTTATTTTTGCTTAATTTTCAAGAAAAATTATATTTTAAACTGAACTTTTAAAATTTCTTTTAATTCATTTACCGCTTTAATATTTTCTTGAATTTTAAATGGTTCTTTAAAAGCAAAATCAATCGTTTTATCAAGATGTAAATAACAATGTTCAGGCTTATTAAAAGCTCCAAAAGCAACCTTTAAAAGCAAATTCTCATCTTGTTTGTAGATGCTTTCAAAATGCAAGAAAAAATTATCTTTTTTTATAGTAATATTTTTAAAGTTCTGCTCTATTTTTTTTAAATCCTCTCTAGAAAATTCAACCGATGAGAGATTAAATTCATTTAACTCATAATTTTTACAGTCTTGGTTAAAATTCCACACCCAAAGATCATATATATTTTTTTCTTGCTTTTTCCATCTATCTTCATATTTGCTTGAAATTTCTAAATTTTCATTTTTTCTAAGACTAAATTTTGGCGCAGGAAAAGTCAAAAATTGCTCTAAAGTAAAATTAAAATACTCAAAACTATCTGTTCTAAGCTCAAAACGACCATTTTGAACTAAAACCCTAGCACATTCTTTGCAAAAATCTTTCCCAATAACTCGCCTATGAGGCTTTTTGTCCCAAGGAACAGGAAAATGTAAAAAAATCTTTTCAACTGATTTTGATTTTAATACACTCAATAACAATCTCGCATCACTTTGGATTAGCAAAATATTATTTACATTTTGTGCCTTAGCAAGTTTAGCTACTTGAGTTAAAGCTGGATTGTAAATTTCCACCCCTAAAGTTAAAACATTCGGATTTTCTTTTGCTTGATAAAGCAAATGTCTTCCTGATCCAAAGCCTATTTCTATATAAATTTTACCTTGAAGTCTAGATAAAAGTTCATCAAAGCTATCAACAATAAATGGTGTTTTTTCAATTAAAGCATTGTTTTTAAGTCCAAAAGCTTCATTGATAATATCCTCACAAAAACCTTCTTTAAAGATTTTTAAAGCCTTTTGTAGATAACCTATTTTAGAAGGTTTTGTATGTTTATCGCCTTTAATCACAAAACCATTTTGTGCTTTTTTAATCTGCAGAAAAAAACTCTCTTCTTGAACCTTTGTATAAATAAGACTAACATTATCATTCTTAGCAAGCCAAAGAAATTCAACATCATCCTTACTATAAGGCAGATTTATTTCTTTGATCTTTTTGCTTTTAAAATTTGGCACTACTGAGCCGCCTTAACTTTGCTTGAAGGTTCTGAACGAAGCCCAGCCGAATCAATAGCAATAACTTCATAACTATATTCCACCCCTGGTAAAGCTTTTACATCTTTTAATCGCTTTTCTTTAATGCCTTTAAAAACTGCATTTTGCTCTCCACCATAGCGTCTTACTTCATATTCAACAGCTCTAGTATCATTATCACTCCATTCTAAATTTATCCCTTCGCTTGTGCTTTGGGCCAAAATAATACTAGGAGCCAAAGGATTATCTAAAGTTCTACCCTCTACACCATCTTTTGGCATAGGACTTTCAAGACCATCTTTATCCACTATTGTTACTTTATAATACTTGCTTTTACCTGCCCCTTCTACTATATCCTCATAAGAATTTTTATCAGTCTTTGCCAAAACACTAAAAGGAAGGAAGCTTGAGCTCGTAGAATAAACTTTATAATAAGAAAAATCTTCATATGTAGGAGCATCCCAAGTTAAAATGATTTTATTAGAACCATCTGTGCTAGCACTTAAATGCTCAACTTGAGGGGGTAAAGCCTTGCTTGTAGAACTTACAACCTGGCTTGGCTTACTCTTTATCCCATTAAAACTCACAGCAATAATTCTATAACTTGAATTTTCATTAGGTTTTAAATCACTATCGATGTATTCAGCGTTTAAGCGATTTTTTACTTCTGCAATTTTTTTAAATTCTTTATCATCACCTTTGGTTCTTTCAATAATATAAGAATCAACCCTAAAATCAGGATGCGGACGCCAAATAAGTTTAATACGATTAGGCAAATTAGTCACAGCTTGAATAAAAGGAACAGCTTCAAGTCTTGGAGCTGTGCTCACTTCTATAACCTTGCCATCTTCTGAAATTTGTCCTTGCTCATTAAAGCTTTTCATCATATAACGATACTTAGTACCAGGCTCTAATTTAGTATCTACATAATGAGTTTGAAACTTATCTTTAATAGTGCCTACAAGTTTAAAATCAGGATTTTCATCACTAGAACGATACAAATAAAATCCTTTGATATTTTCATTATATAAAGGCTCCCATTCAAAAGCAATATTACTCATATCACTAAGACTTTTTAAACTTTCAACCTTTGGTAAGCTTTCATTTACGGCAGACTCTTTACTTGAAGCTAGCGAATTCATTTGCGAAACACTACAAGCGCTAAGCAAAAGAGTTAAAAAACTCAAGTAAAAACTCAAGCGAAATCTTTTCATCATTCTCTCCTAAATTAATTTGTTCAAACATAATGTTTTTAAAATCTTCCATCAAAGGTGCTTTAACAAAAATTTGCTCTTTGGTTTTTGGATGGATAAAATACAAAAAATAAGCATGCAACATTATCCTACAATCATACTTACCCTTATAACCATACAAACTATCGCCCAAAATATGGCGATTTAAACTAGCCAAATGCGCTCTAATTTGATGAGTTCTTCCTGTAAAAAGCTTAGCAGCCATCAAAGTTAAATTTTCAGTTTTTACTACATTTATGAAAGCTGATTTTGCATTTTTACTGAATTTATTTTCCTTATCTATGGCTATTTTTTTAATAGCATTAGAAGGCGAACGCATTAAAAATTTTTCTACTATAATTTTATCTTCTTTTAGTGGCAAATCAATTAACGCAAGATAAATTCTTCCCATGCTTTTATCTGCAAGCTGTTCGCTTAATCTTTGGTGGGTGAAATTATTTTTCGCTATTAGTATAGCCCCACTTGTATCTTTATCTAATCTATGAACAAGACCAGCTCTTATCTCTCCTCCTAAATTTGATAAAGTATATTTTTTTTCTATTAACCAATCCACCAAAGTGGCATTTTTAACACTACTTGCTCCATGAACGACTAAATTTGAAGGTTTATTTAAAACAAGCAAATCTTCATCTTCGTATAACACATCAATATCAAAATCCACTTCAAACTGAGGTTTTATCTCATCGTAAAGCTTTAAACTTACAATAGAAATAATATCACCATTTTTAAGCTTAAATGAATTTTTATCTTGAATTTTATCATTAACCTGTACGCAATCTTTTTCTATAAGTAAAGCAACTTGATTGCGACTTTGGTTTAATTTTTTAGCCAAAAACACATCAAGCCTTGAATTTTCATCTACTAAAAAAGTTTGCATTTTTTCCTTGGAGGTTTTGATAAATTTAAAATTTTAGTTTATAATTATAGCTTTATATTACTAACTGAAGGCAAATTTTGTTTAGATTAGATAGAAGAATTTTAACTCATTTTGACTATATGCAACCCATTTTATTTTTACCCATAATTCTTATTTCATTTTTCTTGATCTTTGAAGCTAATCCTTTTTTAGCAGAAAAACAGTTTGTTTATGCCTGTGTGGGATTGTTTGCTTTTATGGTTTTTTTCTTCTTTCCCATAAGGAAATTTATTTGGATTATTCCTGTTGCTTATTGGATTAATATTTTTTTATTGCTAAGCGTAGATATTTTTGGGGTTGAAAAATTAGGTGCTAAAAGATGGCTTGAAATTCCTTTTACTCACTTTACTATACAACCTTCTGAAATTTTTAAACCTAGTTTTATTTTAATGCTTGCTTATCTTATTTATCAAAATCCTCCTCCAAAAAATGGATACAAACTTAAACAATTCATCAAACTTAGCTTTTACATCATCTTACCTTTTTTGCTAATTGCAAAAGAACCTGATTTAGGAAGTGCTATGGTTTTACTACTTGTTGGTTTTGGAGTTCTTTTTATCATGGGAGTTCATTATAAAATTTGGTTAAGTATTGTTATAGCTATAAGCATTAGTTCTCCTATTATTTATACACATCTTTTAAAGCCCTACCAAAAACAAAGAATTCATGATTTTATTTCAGAAAAACCAAGTTATCAAGTAGCCCAATCAATGATAGCCATTGGAAATGGTGGTTTAACTGGAAAATCTCAAGATGAAGCTACGCAAACTCATTTTAAATTTTTACCTATTTCAACAAGTGATTTTATCTTCGCTTACATGATAGAAAGATTTGGATTTATTGGGGGATTGACATTAATTATATTTTATATTTTACTTATTTTTCATCTACTTAGTTTAAATTATAAACTTAAAGATGATTATTTTACTAGAGTTGCTATTAATTGTGTTGCATTATTTATTTTTATTTATGCAGCAGTAAATATCTCAATGACTATAGGTTTTGCACCAGTAGTTGGAATCCCTTTGCCTTTTTTTAGTTATGGTGGAAGTTCTTTTACTATTTTTATGATTTTTTTTGGAATTTTACAGCATTTAATCACTTTTAGATATTTTTGGACGGATATAAAGGCTAAATAAAATATTTTTAAGCATTAATAAGATATAATTTTATCTTTTAATTCAACTTTAGGCGGATTTATAGCTCAGTTGGTTAGAGCAACCGGCTCATAACCGGTTGGTCGCAGGTTCGAGTCCTGCTAAATCCACCATTCTATTATAAGCTATAGACTCTCTCTCTTTAAAATAATAATTTTTAGTCCTTTAAATATTTTGGTCTTGTGTAAAAAAATATGTGATGTGATTTTTTGAAAGATATAGTGGTGGTTAGAGGCAGAATCGAACTGCCGACACGCAGATTTTCAGTCTGCTGCTCTACCGACTGAGCTATCCAACCACTTAGTTTGATAAAGTAAAAATGTAATTGTATCTTTTTTTCTTTAATTTAAGTTTAAATACAAAAATAAAATTTTATTTCCCTTAAAGTTTTAATAAGATAGAATACCCGCTTTAGATCATTATCAAATGGAAATTTTTTGAAACAATTTGGACTAGATAGACGAACTTTTAAAATTTTACTAGCTGGTTATATTATTATTGCATTGTTTGGGGCTTTATTGCTACATTCAAGCTGGGCACATACAACTCCTATTGATTTTTTAGATGCCTTTTTTACAAGCACATCTGCTGTTAGTATGACAGGATTAGCAGTTAAGAACACTGCGGTTGATTTTACCTTAGCAGGACAAATTATTATCTTAGCTTTGGTGCAAATTGGAGGCTTGGGATATATGGGTATAGGTTTGTTTGTTTATATACTCATACGCAAAAAAGTTGGTTTTAGTGCAAGAAATTTACTAAAAGAGTCTTTATTTTATCCATCAATGGATGGTTTATTTAAATTTTTTAAAAAGGTTTTACTGTTCATTTTTACTATAGAATTGGTAGGTGCTATACTTCTTACCATGCGTTTTGCCCTTGAAATGAATTTTAAGAAAGCTTTATGGTTTGGAATTTTTCATTCTATTAGTGCTTTTAATAATTCTGGATTTACCATATTTGAACATGGACTTATAGCTTACAAACATGATATAGCAATTAATCTTATTATCACTTCTTTGATTATTATTGGAGGGCTTGGATATTTTGTTTTGGTTGAATTATACTTTTTTCAAAGAAAAAAATTGCAAAATTTAAGCCTACATACAAAAATGGTTGTTATTGCAAGTATTTTTCTTATTTTCTCTTCAACGCTTATTATTTTTGCTTTTGAATACTCAAATCCTCAAACTATAGGACATTTTTCATTTTTTGATAAAATTTTAAGCTCATATTTTATCGCTATTAATTACCGCACAGCAGGATTTAACACCTTAGATATGGGACATTTGCATGATGCGAGCTTATTTTTTGGATCATTGTTTATGGTTATTGGTGGTGCACCAGGAGGGACAGCTGGGGGTATGAAAGTAACAACTGTAATGGTTTTATTACTCTATGCTTATTGGAGTATCCGCGATGGAAGAGTTAGAATTTTTGGACATGAAATTCCAAGAGAAACTATATCTAAAGCTTTTATTATAGCTGTAGGTTCAGCTGTTTATATAGTAATAGCTGTTATTTTGCTTTCCTTGCTAGAGTCAAAATTTGATTTTATAGCCTTGCTTTTTGAAACTTCTTCAGCTTTTGCAACCGTAGGAATTTCAGTAGGAAATGGCGGAAATTTATCTTTATGCGCTTTATTTAGTGATCCTAGCAAGGTGATTATCATCATTATGATGCTAAGTGGCAGGATAGGTGTTTTTGCTTTTTTACTCTCGGTATTCAAACAAGACAAAGCTATTCATTTAAAATTCCCTGAAGGAAAAGTTAATTTATAAAGGTAAAATCGTGAAAAATCTTAATTATGGAATTATAGGACTTGGAAAATTTGGCTCAGTTGTAGCAGATGAACTCATTATTGGAGGTCATACTGTTATCGTTGCGGATAAAGATGAGGAAGCTTTAAAAAGTATACAAAATCCTCCAAGCTATGCTTATATTTTAGATTCTACAAATATTTCAGCCCTAAAAGAAGCAGGCTTTCATGATGTTGAAGTTGTTATTGTTAGTATAGGAGAAAATGTTGAAAAATCAATCCTTACTCTTATGGCACTTAAAGATATAGGTGTTAAAAATATCATTGCCAAAGCAACCTCTAATATCCATGGTCAAATTCTTTCTAAGTTAGGCGCAACAAAGGTTATTTATCCTGAAAAAGAAAGCGCTAAAAGACTAGTAAAAGAATTTTTAACCAAAGATGCCGATTATGAAGTTTTTGATCTTTCAGCAAATACTATACGAGCTATTAAGATCAATATAGATGAAAAACTAGCAGGAAATTCTTTAAAACATGTAGCACAAAATATGAAAGTGATTTCTTATAAAAAATTAAATAGCGACTGGGAAATATTGCCTGATTTAGAAACCACAACAGTTTATAGTGGAGATGTTGTAATACTTCTTGGAACAGTTAAAGAACTTAGAGAATTTGAATACTAATCAAGATTTAAAGCCTTGCAAGCCTTTACAAAACGCTTTAAGGCTGTTTTTTCTTTAGTAGAAATTTTATGATATATAACTTCATCTAAATAATATCTAACATCTTTTATATCCAAATCCCTTGTTTTGGCATAATTTTGCAGTATATAATAAGGAATTTTAATCTTTGTTTTTGGAAATTTTTTCAAAATTTGTTTATATAAAGCTTTTTTTTGCACACAAGAGAATCTAGCAAAAACAAAAGGCAACCCTGTTTTTTCGTGCCATTTTGCACATAAATCGATATATTTAGAAGAATCTTTTAGATAAAGCTTTAAAGCCTTATCACCTATAATTACTTTTCCATCTTGTTTTAATACTTTAGCTAAAGCATTTGAAGTTGCTGAACTTGGATCTTTAGCATTTGATGTATTTTTTTCTACTAAAACACTTAAAACTCTTTTATTAGCACAGATACCCAAATCTAAATTTTTATATTTTTTTCTAGCACTTTCTATGCTTGAAATGATAGCTGCATCAATTCTTCTATAAAATAAATCTTTATTTAGCTTACTTGGAACTCCTTTTTTATACTCCATGCTTGCTTTATAACCATTAGGTAAGGGATATTTCTTAAGATATATATGTAAAGGCAAAAGATTAATATAATCAATTTTTCCAAAAATCATCTCTTTTAAAGAGTGTTAAACACTCTATCTCCTGCATCTCCAAGTCCTGGTATAATATAACCTTTTTCATTTAAACCTTCATCAATACAAGCCACAAAAACTTCTACATCATCATGCATTTGGCTAAATTTTTGCAAACCTTGTGGAGTAGCAAGTATGGATATAAATTTTATTTTTTTAACTCCTTGGCTTTTTAAAAAATTACAAGCCTCTATAGCAGTTCCACCTGTAGCAAACATAGGATCTATGACAATAGCGGTGCGTTGTTTTGCATCTTTGGGAAGTTTTTGAAAATAAAAATCCGCCTTTAAAGTTTCTTCATTTCTTACAAATCCCAAAAATCCAACACTTGCATCAGGAATCATCTTAAAAACACTTTCAAGCATTCCTAATGCAGCTCTTAAAATAGGGCAAATCATAATTTTTTCATCAAGTTTTTTTACTGTAGTTTTTTGTATAGGTGTTGAAATTTCAATTTCTTTTAAAGAAAAATCTTTACTCGCTTCAAAAAGCAAAAAAGATGAAATTTCATCGATTAACATGCGAAATTGAAAGGGCTTTGTCTCTTTAGCCCTTAAAATTCCTAATTTATGTTCGATCAATGGATGATTGATACAATGAATATTTTTCATTTTAAGCTTTCAAAATAAGCTTTCTCGTTAAAATTTTTCACCTTAGCCACACCATCTTTTACCGCAGCTGCTGCTACAGCTGTACTTACTGCAGCTTTTACTCTTTCATCAAAAGGTTTTGGTATAACATATTCTCTTCCAAATTCTAAAGCGCTTAAATTATAAGCCTTTTTAACTGCATCACTTACAGGAAGTTTTGCAAGATCTGCTAATGCTTTAGCAGCAGCTACTTTCATATTTTCAGTGATTTTACTTGCACGCACATCTAAAGCCCCACGGAAAATAAAAGGAAAACCTAAAACATTATTGATTTGATTTGGATAATCACTTCTTCCTGTTCCTACAATCGCATCTTTTCTAAGTCTAGCCACATCTTCAGGCATCACTTCAGGGATAGGATTTGCCAAAGCAAAAATTACAGGATCTTTTGCCATACTTAAAACCATTTCATCATCAAGAATTTTTGGCGCACTAAGTCCTAGGAAAACATCAGCTCCTTTTAAAACTTCTTTTAAAGTCTTTTCCTTAGAATCAACAGCAAATTCAAGCTTTTGAGGAGTTAAGTCATTTCTATCCTTAGAAACAACACCTTTGCTATCTACTAAAATAATATTTTCGACCCCTAAATTTCTATACATCTTAGCACTTGCTATACCTGCGGCACCTGCGCCACTTACAACCACCTTAATGTCTTTAAATTTTTTACCGCTTATCTCCATAGCATTCATAAGTCCCGCAGTTGAAATAATAGCCGTTCCATGCTGATCATCATGCATTACAGGAATTCCTAAATCTTGCAAAGCCGCTTCAATTTCAAAACATTTTGGAGCAGCTATATCTTCTAAATTTATCCCACCCACAGTCGGAGCCAAAGCTTTGCAAAAATTTACAATCTCTTCCACACTATGAACATCAATTTCTATATCATAAGCATTAACATTTGCAAATTTTTTAAACAAACAAGCCTTACCTTCCATAACAGGTTTTGAAGCCTGTGCTCCTATGTTTCCAAGTCCTAAAACAGCAGAACCATCGCTAACTATAGCTACCAAATTAGCCTTATTTGTATAAGTATAAGCAAGCTCATTATCTTTAGCGATTTCAAGGCAAGGTTCTGCAACTCCTGGGCTATACGCCAAAGATAGATCATGACTTGTAGCCATTGGCTTACTTGGGACAATATCAATTTTCCCACCTAAATGGTATTTTAAAGCTTCTTCTTTTAAATTCATTTTATTTTCCTCTAACTTTTAAAAAATTTTCTATTCTTTTTTTACACTCATCAACCCCTAAAAATTCTAATACTTCAAAAATACTAGGACTTACCGCACTCCCTGTTAAAGCTATGCGTATAGGCTGAGCCAAATCTTTTAACTTTGCTTCTTTTTTTTCTAAAAAATCATTTGTAAAATCTTCAAAATCTTTACCTGTTTTTTGATCTTTAAGTGTATTAGCAAATGCTTGAAGCAATTCTAAATTATTTTCGTTAACAAATTTTTGCACTGCATTTTCATCATAATTTTGCGGCGTATTAACTATGCTTTTTGCACCATTGATAATATCATGCAAGGTTTTTGCACGCTCTCTTAATAAATCAAGTAAAAATCCTGCCTTTTCATAAACAGATAAATCAAAACCAAGATCTTTAAGCTGACGGTTAATCTCTTCAAAAGGTAAAGTTTTAATATAATGAGTATTAAGCCATTCAAGCTTTTTAGCATTATAACAAGATGCGCTTTTATTAATATGATAAGGATCAAAAAGTTTTTTCAAATCTTCTAGCGAAAATACCTCATCATCACCATGACTCCAACCTAAACGCACAAGAAAATTAAGCAAAGCTTGAGGTAAAATTCCCATTTCTTTGTATTCCATGACATCAGTTGCCCCATGTCTTTTTGAAAGCTTTTTACCATCTTCTCCATGTATCATAGCCACATGAAAAAATTTAGGAATTTTAAAACCCAATGCTTCATAAAGTACAATTTGTTTAGGAGTATTTGAAAGATGATCATCCCCACGAATCACATCACTTACTCCCATTAAAGCATCATCAATAACAACAGTAAAATTATAAGTTGGAGTTCCATCACTTCTTGCAATGATAAAATCATCCATTATATCCTCTGCTTTAAATTTTACCTCGCCTTTAATCCCATCTTCAAAAATAATCTCGCCGCTTTGAGGTGCTTTAATACGCACAACAGGTTCTATACCCTGAGGTGGCGTGCCTTTAAATTCTCTATATCTTCCATCATATCTTGGGCGCTCTTTGGCGGCTTCTTGCTTGGCGCGTAATTCTTCTAATTCTTCTTTACTCATATAACAATAATACGCCTTGTCTTCATCTAAAAGCTTTTTGACATATTCTTTATAAAGATCAAAACGCTCTGATTGATAAGTTACTTCTCCATCATGTTCTAAACCGCACCATTTAAAAGCTTCGATAATTGCTTTAGTAGCTTCTTTGGAATTTCTTTTTAAATCCGTATCTTCAATACGAAGTAAAAAATTTCCACCATTTTTTCTAGCGTATAAATAATTATAAAGAGCTGTTCTAAGTCCACCTATGTGCAAATACCCTGTTGGGCTTGGAGCAAAACGCGTTGTAAGTTTTTCGTGCATTTTTTGCCTTTTCTTAAATTTTTATTGATATAATGCGATATTTATACTTAAATAAAGGTTTGAAATGAAAAAAATTTTATTAAGTTTTGCATTTTTTGCAAGTTTAGCTAGTGCAAATACCATTAATGCTATAGCTGTAGTTGTAGACAAAGAGCCTATTACAACTTATGATATAGATCAAACTATGAAAGTACTTAAAATTGATAGAAATCAAGCTTTAGGCGTACTCATCAATGAAAAAATGGAAATTTCACAAATGAAACAACTGGGTATTGTAGTCAATGATCTAGAGCTTGATGATGCTATAAATAAAATGCTTGCTCAAAACAAAACTACTTTAAATGCTTTCAAAGCAAATTTAAAATCCAAAAATCAAAGCTATGAACAATTTCGTGCAAATTTAAAAAAAGATTTAGAAAAAAGAAAGCTTTATGAAAAAATCGCAAGTATGGCAAAAACTGATTTTAGTGATGATGGAGCAAAAAAATTTTTCGAACAAAATAAAGATAAATTCACTTTTTATACACAAATTAATGCAAATATTTATTTATCAAACAATCCTCAAACTTTAGAAAATATCAAAAATACAAAAAAAACAATCCTTAAACCACAAAATGCATCTTTAAACACAAGCAATGCCGATCCAAGACTTTTAGGGCTTTTATCGCAAATTCCTGTTGGAGGCTTTTCCCCTGTTTTAAATGGAAAAAATGGCTATGAACTTTATGAAGTTAAAAGCAAAGATGGAGCACAAACTCCTGAATACGAACAAGTTAAAAATGAAGTTTTAAACGCTTATGTAAGCGAACAAAGACAAAATTTCATACAGGATTATTTTGATAAACTCCACTCTAAAATCAATATAGAATATTTAAGATAAAAATTACAATTAAAATTTCCCTTTAATAGGGAAATTTTAATGTCTTGCAAGATAATTTGTATCGTAATTATTATTAATAAAATCAGGATTTTCCATCATAGAAAGATGAAATTCTTTGGTTGTTTTTATCCCACTTATAAGTAACTCATCTAAAGCTACTTTCATTTTTGCAATAGCTTTATTGCGATCTTCTGCCCAAACTACAAGCTTACCTATCATAGAATCATAATAAGGAGGCACGCTATAGTCTTGATAACAATGACTTTCCATTCTGACATTGCGTCCTGCGGGTGGAATGTATTTAGTAATCTTACCTGGACTTGGCAAGAAAGTTTTAGAATCTTCTGCCGTGATTCTACATTCTATAGAATGCCCATTAAGCTTAATACTTTCTTGAGATGGCAAGGCATAACCTTCTGCCACCTTAATCATTTGTTCTATGATATCAATCCCACTTACCATTTCACTTACACAGTGTTCAACTTGCAAACGCGTATTCATTTCTATAAAATAAAAGTCTAAATTTTTATCAACTAAAAACTCAAAAGTTCCCGCACCTTCATATCCTATAGCTTTGGCTGCCTTAATAGCAGTTTCATGAAGCCTAGTGCGTGTTTTTTCATCAAGCAAAATCGCGGGAGATTCTTCGATAAGTTTTTGATGGCGTCTTTGCATAGAACAATCTCTTTCACCCACATGAATCACATTACCAAAACTATCTCCTATAACCTGCACTTCTATATGGCGCGGATTTTGAATATATTTTTCCATATACATAGTTCCATCGCCAAATGCTGTCATAGCCTCGCTTTCAGCTGACCAATACGCTTTTTCAAGATCTTTTTCATTTTCAACCACACGCATACCACGACCACCACCACCTGCAGCTGCTTTTAAAATCACAGGATAGCCTATTTCTTTAGCAAGTTTTTTAGCTGCTTCAGCTCCTGCTAAAGCCCCATCACTTCCTGGGATTACAGGCACGCCTGCTCTTTGCATTACTTGTTTAGCTTTTGATTTATCACTCATTAAATTCATAGCTTCTACAGAAGGACCTATAAATTTGATGTTATGTTTAGCACAAATTTCAACAAAATTTTGATTTTCACTTAAAAATCCATATCCTGGAAAAATCGCATCTGCTTCAGCAATTTCAGCTGCTGTGATAATAGCTGGGATATTTAAATAACTTTCAGAACTTCTTGCTTTTCCTATACAAATGCTTGCATCAGCGTATTTTAAATATAAAGCATCTTTATCTGCTTCAGAATACACACAAATTGCTTTTTTACCCATTTCTTTAATCGTTCTTAAAGCGCGTAGTGCTATTTCTCCACGATTAGCAATTAATATGCTTTTAATTTCCATTTTATAATTTCTCCACCGCAAATAAAGGCATTCCAAATTCTACAGGCTGACCATCAGCAACTAAAATTTCAGCGATCCTGCAATCAAATTCCGCTTCAATTTCATTCATGATTTTCATCGCTTCGATAATAGCTATAGTATCGCCTTTTTTAACCGTGCTACCCACTTTTACAAAAGGTGCTGCACCTGGGCTTGGAGCTTGATAGAAAGTTCCCACCATAGGGCTGTTTATACTTGGCTTGTTTGATTTTGCATTTTGGCTAGGTTGAGCTTCATTTACAACACTTACATTGATAGGTTGTGGAGCTGGAACTGGAGGACAAACAGGAGCTGGAACATCGCAACACATATCTCTTTCAAGTTCTATTTCAAAACCATCTTGTTCTTTGATCTTAATTTTACTAATATTTGCTTCAGCAAAAAGGTTTACTAACTCTTTAATTTCTTCTTTTGTCATAAAATTCTCCTAAAATTTAAGAACTTAATCTTGTATTATATAAAAAAACTTGAAATTTAACTTTAAAAAAGAAAAAAATCATAAAAAATATAGATTTTTTAGGTTATAATCCTTATAAAAAATTACAAATATTAAAAGGTTAAAAATGGGCTTAAAAGCAGATAACTGGATAAGAAAAATGGCATTAGAATACAAGATGATCGAGCCATTTTGCGAAGCAAATATAGGAAAAGGTGTAATAAGCTATGGACTTTCAAGTTATGGCTACGATATACGCGTAGGGCGTGAGTTTAAAATTTTTACCAATGTTAATTCAACCGTAGTAGATCCAAAAAATTTCGTAGAAGAAAATGTAGTAGATTTTGAAGGTGATGTATGTATAGTTCCTGCAAATTCTTTTGCCCTAGCTAGAACTATAGAGTATTTTAAAATGCCTGATGATGTTTTAGCTATTTGTCTTGGCAAAAGCACTTATGCAAGATGTGGTATCATCGTCAATGTTACTCCTTTTGAACCAGGTTTTAAAGGACATATCACTATAGAGATTTCAAACACTACGCCTTTACCTGCAAAAATTTATGCCAATGAAGGCATAGCACAAGTGTTGTTTTTACAAGGCGATGAAAAATGTGATACCACTTATAAAGATAAAAAAGGCAAGTATCAAGCCCAAACTGGCATAACCTTGCCAAGAATTTTAAAATAGGAACACTTGTTGCTTTAATTTTAAAAAAACTTAAGCAAAGGAAGGCAAAATGTTTAACAAAAAAAATATCTTAATCACAGGCGGAACAGGCTCTTTTGGAAAAACCTATACTAAGGTTTTGCTAGAAAATTATAAACCTAATAAAATCATCATTTATTCTCGTGATGAGCTTAAACAATTTGAAATGGCAAGCGTTTTTAATGCTCCTTGTATGCGTTATTTCATAGGAGATGTAAGAGATAAAGAGCGTTTAAGTGCTGCTATGCGTGATGTGGATTTTGTTATACATGCTGCTGCGATGAAGCATGTGCCTATTGCTGAATATAACCCTATGGAATGTATAAAAACAAACATACACGGTGCGCAAAATGTCATCGACGCTTGTTTTGAAAATGGAGTTAAAAAATGTATCGCTCTTAGCACAGATAAGGCTTGCAATCCTGTAAATTTATACGGTGCAACCAAACTTGCAAGCGATAAGCTTTTTGTCGCTGCAAACAACATAGCAGGCAATAAACAAACACGCTTTAGCGTTACAAGATATGGCAATGTTGTAGGTTCAAGAGGTTCAGTAGTGCCTTTCTTTAAAAAACTCATCAGCGAAGGAGCTAAAGAACTTCCTATCACCGATACAAGAATGACTCGTTTTTGGATCTCTCTTGAAGATGGAGTGAAATTTGTGCTGAGTAATTTTGAAAGAATGCACGGAGGAGAAATTTTCATCCCTAAAATTCCTTCGATGAAAATCACCGATCTAGCCCATGCTTTAGCTCCTAATTTAAGTCATAAAATCATAGGTATAAGAGCAGGAGAAAAACTACATGAAATCATGATTTCAAGCGATGATAGTCATTTAACCTACGAATTTAAAAACTACTATGCTATAAGTCCGAGTATTAAACTTGTGGATAAAGATAATGACTTTAGTATCAATGCCCTAGGTGAAAAAGGGCAAAAAGTAAAAGATGGTTTTTCTTATAGTTCGGATAATAATCCTTTATGGGCAAGCGAAAAAGAACTTTTAGAAATCATCAATCACACTGAAGGTTTTTAAAATGCTTACTTATTCTCATCAAAACATCGATCAAAGCGATATAGATACGCTTACAAAAGCTTTAAAAGATGAAATTTTAACAGGGGGTAAAAAGGTAGATGAATTTGAAGAAGCCCTTTGCGAATATGTGGGTGTAAAACATGCTTGTGTATTAAATTCAGCTACTTCAGCCCTTCATCTTGCCTACACGGCACTAGGTGTCCAAGAAAAAATCGTTTTAACCACCCCTTTAACCTTCGCTGCTACGACTAATGCGGCCTTAATAGCTGGAGCTAAGGTAGAGTTTATCGACATTAAAAACGATGGCAATATCGATGAAAAAAAACTAGAAGCAAGACTTTTAAAAGATAGTAAAAATATAGGAGCTATTAGCGTGGTGGATTTTGGGGGAAATAGCGTTGAAATAGATGAAATTTCAAACCTTGCTAAAAAATACAATATCCCTTTAATCGATGATGCAAGCCATGCTTTAGGCGCCTTATATAAAAGTGAAAAAGTAGGAAAAAAAGCCGATCTTTCTATCTTTTCTTTTCATCCTGTTAAACCCATCACTACTTTTGAAGGTGGAGCCGTGGTGAGTGATAATGAAGAGCTTATCGCTAAAATCAAGCTTTTAAGAAGCCATGGCATAATTAAAAAAAGGCTTTGGGATAGTGATATGGTAGAACTTGGCTATAATTACCGCTTAAGTGATGTTGCTTGTGCTTTAGGGATAAACCAGCTTAAAAAACTCGATCACAATCTTGAAAAAAGAGAAGAAATCGCAAAATTTTATGATAAAGAATTTGAAAAAAATCCTTATTTTTCTACGATAAAAATCAAAGATTATAAAAAAAGCTCGAGACATTTGTATCCTATTTTGCTTTTTCCTGAATTTTATTGTCAAAAAGAAGAACTTTTTGAAAACTTACTTCATGCAGGAGTTGGTGTACAGGTGCATTATAAACCGACTTATGAGTTTAGTTTTTATAAAAAACTCTTAGGAGAAATCAGACTCCAAAATGCGGATAATTTTTACAAAGCCGAGCTTAGCATACCTTGTCATCAAGAAATGAATCTAAAAGATGCAAAATTTGTAAAAGATACTTTATTTAGCACTCTTGAAAAAGTTAAAAAGGGATATTGTGGATAAGCTAGACTTTAGAAGTCAAGATTTTGGCCAAACTGGAAAGGCTATGTATGAACTAGCTTGTGAACTTTTTCCTATCCCTAGAAGCATCACAGGGCAAGGTTTTAGAGCTAGCTTAAAAATTTTAAATAAAACTCTGGGGGGGGGTATACTCAAATTTCACTCTATTAAAAGTGGTACAAAGGTTTTTGACTGGATAGTCCCTGATGAATGGAACGCCAAAGAAGCCTATATCATTACTCCAGAAGGAGAAAAAATTTGTGATTTTAAAAAGCATAATCTACACCTTCTAAACTATAGCGAAGCCATCGATCAAGAAATCGAACTAGAAGAACTTCAAGATCATCTTTACTCCATAGAAGAAATGCCTGATGCTATTCCTTATGTAACGAGTTATTACAAAAGGCGTTGAGGATTTTGTCTCACGCACAATGAAAGAAAAAAACTTAAAAAAGGCAAATACAAGGTCTATATCGATGCAAAACATGATGAAAATGGGGTTTTGGACTATGCTGATTTTATCCTACCTAGCACACAAAATTCAAAAGATGAAATTTTAATTTCAACTTATCTTTGTCATCCTTCCATGGCAAATAACGAGCTTAGTGGTCCTGTGGTGGCTATTTTTTTAGCAAAATGGCTTTTGAGTTTAAAAGAAAGAAGATATAATTACCGCTTTGTAATCATCCCTGAAACCATAGGCTCTATAGTCTATCTTAGCAAACATTTAGAGCATTTAAAAAAACATGTTAAAGCAGGCTTTGCGCTTTCTTGCTTAGGCGATGATCATGCTTACTCACTCATACACACACCCAAAAAAAACACTCTAAGTGATAAAGTTACCTTGCATACGCTTAAAAATAAAAAAAATTTCAAAGCTTTTAGTTTTCTAGATCGTGGAAGCGATGAAAGACAATACAATGCTCCGCTTGTAAATCTTGGCATAGTAGGGGTATGTCGCACAAGATACGGTGACTATGATGGATATCATAACTCAAAAGATGATCTCAATTTTATCTCTGAAAAAGGCTTAATGGGTGGACTTTCAAGCATACAAGAAATGATTTTAAATCTAGAAATCAACGCTGTATATGAAAACACCATAGTATGCGAACCTAATCTTGGCAAAAGAGGACTATATCATACCCTTAGCACTGCCAATGACATTCCTTTGGCTTGTAATTTTCTAGCTTACTGCGATGGAGAGAATGATATCATCGATATAGCCAATATCTTAAATATGCAAGCTTATGAATTTAAAGAGCTTTTGGTAAAAATCTTAGAATATAAACTTTTAAGCATAACTCATTAAATTTTTAGCATGATTATCTTTAATATCCTTAACAATTATGTCATATGCCCTAGATAAATCAATTTTCTTAATGCAAAGATTTTCAAATTTTTTAAGTTCCATCACATTTTCTTTTATAAAAAGATCTTCCAAACCATTAACATCCGTTAAAACTCCATCTTTGCGAACAAACATATCATAAGTTTTTAATTGCGTAAATCCCTTTTCATCTGTATATAAAGCCTCAAAACTTTTGTTAAAGCGATAATCCACTTTTAAACATTCTTCCACATAATGCACAAAGGTAAAAGAATCTTGCAAAGGCAAATTTACAATAATCATTTTTGTATTATTTTTATACATAAAAGCAAAGGGAGAATTATTATCAAAAGCTCCTTTATTCTCAAGTGCAACAAGTTCTTTTTGAAATTTTCCAGTAACCGCAAAAGAATAAATAGGGTGTTTTGTTCTTCTAAAATCATCTCTTTTAAGAGCTATATTACCTAAAGCTCCAGTTTGTGATTTAGAATTTAAAATATCATATGCCAAACCTTTACAAAAATCCCAATTAAAAGTATGAATAGCTAATGTATCTACATTATCTTTCATACAATCTAATAAAAAATTTAATTTTTTTCTATTATCTCCATCTATATTTTGCAAAAATTGCATTAAATTCCCTGTAAATAAAATAAAATCATCTTTATTTAACTCTAAGAAATTTATAAATCGTATTATCTTTTCCATGTTAAAACCTAAATAAAATATTTTATAATTAATGAAAAATTTTATGATACAATATATTAATTTTCAACATTCTTAAGAAAGTGCTATACAATGGAAAAACAATTTTATGGAATTTTAGAAAATATCCTTGAAATCAAAGTAGATGAAAATACAAATTTAAGCATGGAAAATTGTAAAAACTGGACTTCTTTAGCTCATATTGATATCATTATGAGCCTAGAAGAAGAATTTGAAATCAAATTTAACAAAGAAGATTTAAGCCTCTTAAAATCTCAAAATGAACTTTTAAAAGCTATTAAGGAAAAATTATGTTAAAAAATACTAAAAAACTATTTAAACTCATAGAAGAAAAAAATGCTTTGCATAAAAAATGTTTAGATGGATTACAACTTTCAGATGAAGAGTATAATGATTTAGAAAAACTTATCATCTATTATAAAGATACATTGAACATCAATCTAGAAGAACAAGCTAAAAGTTATATAGTTGTACTCAATGACACTCTAGAAGAAACTAAATATTTTATAGAATTTGGAAAATATAGATATAGCACTTTAGC
This sequence comes from Campylobacter sp. BCW_6460, assembly GCF_001762705.1. Lineage (NCBI taxonomy): Bacteria > Pseudomonadati > Campylobacterota > Epsilonproteobacteria > Campylobacterales > Campylobacteraceae > Campylobacter > Campylobacter sp. BCW_6460. Next base: position 124,007 of record NZ_MJXI01000034.1, read on the forward strand.
AGAAGTAGAAAATATGGTATATTTCAATGAAAATTATATGAAGCAATACATGGTGGGACTTGCTATATCTTCTTTTATTTGGAATGCTCATATTGAAGTTAGAAGATATTTTGCTAAATATATAGATAAAAAACAAGATCGAAAAAGCACTTATCTTGAAATCGGTCCTGGTCATGGAGAATTTTTTGTTAAAGCACTAAGAAGTCAAAAATTTATAGAATATTATGGAATAGATATTTCTCCTATAAGTTGTCAAATGAGCAAAGATATGGTAGAAAATCAATTTGGAGCAATTAATCAAAATAATTTTAAATGTGATTTTATATGTAAAGATTTCACTAAATGCAATTTCAACAATAAAGCAGATTTAGTTGTAATGGGAGAAGTTTTGGAGCACGTAGAGCAACCTTTACAGTTTATGAAAGATGTGAAAACTTTACTTAATGATGGTGGAGAAATTTTTGCAACCATCCCTATCAACGCTCCTGCTATTGACCATATTTATTTATTTTCCCATCCTGATGAAGTTAAAGATTTGCTTAAAAATGCAGGTTTAAAAATCAAAGAATGTGAATATTTTATGGCAAATAATTATTCTTTAGAAAAAGCATTAAAAACAAAAAATGCTATTGTTATGGCAGTGGTTTTGGAAAAATAATGAATCTTTTCTCACCCCATTTAAAACGCAATGAGCTTATAAAATTTGCCAAAGAATTAGACTTTAGTAAAAGTCAAGATCTTCTTATCAATATCCATAGAAATCATGCTTTTGAAGGAGTGCAAAGTATCATTACTCCTTTTTTACATTTTGCCAATTTAAAAGCTGAGTTTAATTTCAGCTCTTATGATGATAGCTTAAGTTTTGATAATTTTAAAGAAGCTAGTTTAGAACTTTTATGGCTGGATTTAACCCGTTATAAAAATAATGTGCAAAATTTTCTAGAAGAAAGACTTTTAGCATTAAGAAAAATTTCACAAAGCCCTATTTTAGTCCTTAGTTTAGGAGAATTTAAAACAGATAAAAAAATTTTAAATTGCGAAATTTTTAATGTGGAAAAACTCATAAAAGAGTATTTTGATGAAGAAGATATTTTAGACTTAGCTAAAGAAGAACTTACAGGCTCTAAACTTAATAATAAAGCCTTGATTTTTTTAGCACAAATTTTAGGACTTAGCCTCATCCCTGCACTCATAAAACCTGCTCTTAAAGCTCTTGTACTTGATCTTGATAATACCTTGTATCAAGGAATTTTAGGTGAAGAGGGTATAGATAATCTTAATTTAAGTCCTTTGCACAAAACCTTACAAGAAAAAATTAAAACTTTTAAAAAACAAGGATTTTTACTTGCCCTAGCTTCAAAAAATGAAGAAAAAGACACAAAAAAACTTTTTGAAATAAGGAAAGATTTCATCTTGCAATGGGATGATTTTGATGCTAGAATGATCAATTGGGAACCAAAAAGTGAAAATATCTTAAAAATTGCTAAAAAATTTAATATAAATACTAATGCCATGCTTTTTATAGATGATAATATCGCCGAGCTTGAAAATACCAAATTTACAGGTGTTAAAACACTTTTATGCGATGAAAATATACTTTATAAAATCAAGCTTTTTCCTAATCTTTTAAAACTTTCAAATACCAAAGAAGATCAAATTCGTGCCAAAGATATAGCAGCCAATGCTTTAAGAGACGAGCTTAAAAGTTTAAGCGATGAAGAATATTTTCAAAATCTTGAAATCAGCTTAAATTTTAGCAAAAATGATCTGCAAAATATCCCTCGCATTAGCGAACTTTTAGGAAAAACCAATCAATTTATCGCTAATTACACACGCTTAAATCAAGAAAAAGTCGCACAACACATGCAAAAAGAACTCATTGTAAGTGTGAGCATGAGTGATAAATTAAGTGATAGTGGGATTATCGCTATTTTTGTTTTTTCTTGCAAAGAAGGAAATTTATTTATCGATGATCTTTGTATTTCTTGTAGGGCTTTAGGTAGAAAACTTGAAACTAGAATGTTTTTTAAAGCCTTTGAACTAGCTTTAAATTTCTTTGATCTTAAAAACAATAATGCAAGGCTTTACTATCAAAAAGGCGAAAGAAATATGCCATTTTTAAGCTTTTTAGAACAAATTTCTAAAGAAATTGAAAAAAACTCAGCCCTTGTTTCATTTCAAAATTTAAATTTTAAAGGACTTATAATCCATGAAAACTAAATTTGATAAAGCCAAAATTTCAGGCATTTGCGTAAGCGTACCTGAACATAAAATTTGCATTGATGATGAGTTAGAGAGCGTTTTTTCAAACGATATCAAAACCCTTAAAAGAATGAAAAAAGTCATAGGCTTAAACACGCGTTATATTTGCGATGAAAACACTTGTGTAAGCGATCTTGGAAAACACGCAGCCAATACACTTTTGCAAGGTTTAAATATAGATAAAAATAGCCTTGATGCACTCATTGTAGTAACTCAAAGTCCTGATTTTTTCATGCCTTCTACGGCTTGTTATTTACATCAGCTTTTAAATTTAAGTTCTAAAACCATAGCTTTTGATTTGGGACAAGCTTGTGCAGGGTATTTATATGGCTTATTTGTCACTCATTCTTTAATACAAAGTGGCTTAGGTAAAATTTTACTCATTTGTGGGGATACTTTAAGCAAATTCATCCATCCTAAAAATATGAATTTAGCCCCAATTTTTGGCGATGGAGTAAGCGCAACTTTGATTGAAAAAACGGATTTTAATGAAGCTTTTTTTGAACTTGGAAGCGATGGGAGATATTTTGATAAACTCATCATTCCAAAAGGTGCGATGAGAATACCTAAAGCAGATATTTTTAACAATGATTCGCTCATGCAAACTGAGGAATTTAGACAATTAGAAAATCTTTACATGGACGGAGCAAATATTTTTAATATGGCTTTAGAATGCGAACCTAAAAGCTTTAAAGAAATTTTAGAATTTTCCAAGGTAGAAGAAAAAGACATTGCTTTTCATCTTTTTCATCAATCTAATGCGTATTTGGTTGATTGTATTAAAGAAGAATTAAAACTTAATGATGATAAAGTTCCTAATTTCATCATGGAAAAATACGCTAATTTAAGTGCTTGTTCGCTACCTGCCCTACTTTGCGAGTTAGATACTCCAAAAGAATTTAAAGCGAGTTTAAGTGCTTTTGGTGCAGGGCTTAGCTGGGGAAGTGCGGTGTTAAATTTCAAGGATTTATACACAAAAGATATTTTAATTTACACAAAGGAGAAATAATGACAAAAACTGAATTTTTAGAAGAGCTTAAAGAAGCTATGCATAGAGATGAAGACTTAAATGAAGATATACTACTTGATGATATAGATGAATGGGATAGTTTGGCTTTTGTATCTGTGATGGTGCTTTATAAAAATCTTTTTGCTTTAAAAATCACAGCCGAGGACTTGAAAAATTGTCAAAAAGTGAGTGATTTAATCAATTTAGCAAAGCTTGATTAAAACCTTTAAGGTTTTAATCTTTTATCTCTAATTCAAATTTATCTCCCGCATCTTTAAATATAAACACTTTATTTCCACAAGGATAAGAGATGGAATTTTCTCGCATAAAAGATTTTTTTCCTTGTAGTTTTTCAAGCATTAAAGGAAGTTCTTTTCTAAATAAGGCTTTATCAGGTATACCACAACCATGATCTAAATTTTTAATAAATTTTCCATCAATTTTATTTTCATCTATCAAATTTAAGGTTACATCGTAACCTAAAATTTTTAATATTTGCATGGTTTGTTCTTTAAAATTTGCTGGAGTTAAAGGATCTTCTTTACTATGATAACTCACATAAATAATATTTTTATTATTAAAAAAATAAGGTGAATTTTCTTTACGTGTCCAATGGGTTTTTACAAAACATTCTATTAGAGTATTTGGATCATTAAATACATAATCACAACCGTTCTCCATTTCTCTTCCTAAAATATAATTTAAAGGCGGCAAAGCCGAACCTGAATTATCAATCACACCATCCACATACCAAGGAGCTATCTTTGCTATGAGTAAAGATAAGTATCCTCCATAAGACCCACCCCCATAAATTTTTGGTAAATCTGCAAATTCTGGAAAGCGTTTAACTAAATCTTTTAAAGCATTGATATGATCAATAGCTGCCATAATACCAAAATTTTGATAATCTCCATTAGGTGGGATAAAAGTTGAAGTAAATTTCGCTTGATAATTTTGTACTAGTTTTCCTTGTAATTTTAAAGTAGTAATACAATGATCTAAATGATGATAATATTCTAAAGCATTATTAGAATTTAAATTTCTGCCATCAATGTTAAAATCATTCAATACTTTAGAAAAATTTTCCAGATCTTCTTCTAAAAATTTTGCACTTGCATCGTATTTTAAAACATCTGAACGTCTTTGACAAAAACAATGATAAAAAACATTTATTGTCACTACATCAAAATTTTTAGCAATATAATTTCTATAAGAATCTAAAAAATATATATTTGCATTAGTTCCATAACCTCCTATGACAAAAACTATAGCTTTGAGATCTTTTTCATCATCATAACTGATGCGATATTCAAGCTTACTGGTTCTTTTAATGCCTAGTTCTACATCATCACAAGAATCAATTTCAAAGGTTTGATTTATGAGCATATAAAGGCCTTTTTTATTAATTTATCGATATTATATTACAAAAAACTAAAAAGGTAAATCATGACAACCCATATCTACGATTTTTTAGAAAAAAGTTTAATCAAATTTAGCAAAAAAACAGCTTTTGTAGAACCCTTTGCCAAGGAAAGAAAAGAAATCACTTATAAAAACTTTGATCTTTTTTCTAAAAAACTAGCCAGTGAAATTTTAAGAACTTTAGGAAATGATAATCCTATACAAGCTCCTGTTTTAATCATCTTGCCTAAAGGGATTGATTGTTTAATTTCATTTTTTGGAGTGGCATTAAGTGGAAATTTTTATACCCTTTTAGATGAAAAAAGTCCTAAAGAAAGAATAGAAAAAGTTATAGAGGTTTTAAAGCCTAAACTTTTTATCACTTCAAAGGACTTAAATTTTAACTTAGATTTGCCTACGCTTTATACACAAGATTTTGAAAGTTTTAATATAGATGAGAGTTTGCTAAAAAATGCCAAAGAAAAACACATAGATACTAATTTACTCTATGTTCTTTTTACAAGTGGGAGCACAGGCATTCCTAAAGGAGTAAGCATAGCTCATAAGAGTGTGATTGATTATACTTTTTGGGTATGTGAGACTTTTAAATTTGATGAGAATGAAATTTTAGCCAATCAAGCACCATTTTATTTTGACAATAGCATTTTAGATATTTTTTCAAGTGTAAAATCAGGAGCAACTTTACACCTTTTACCTAATCATCTTTTTGCCTTTCCAAATAAAATTTTAGAATGCCTTGAAAAAGAAAAAGTAAGCACTATATTTTGGGTGCCTTCAGTGCTGATTTATTTTGCAAATACTGAAGCTTTGAATAATTTTAGTTTAAACGCCTTAAAAAAGATACTTTTTTGTGGTGAAATCATGCCTAATAAACAGCTAAATATTTGGCGTAAACACTTACCCAATGCTTTATTTGCCAATCTTTATGGTCCAACAGAAATCACTGATGTGTGTTCTTTTTATATCATAAATCGCACTTTTAAAGATGAAGAACTTTTACCCATAGGCAAAGCATGTAAAAACACAGAACTTTTAGTTTTTGATGAAAATATGAATTTCATAAGTCCTAAACAAATAGGCATTAAAGGGGAGCTTTACGTGCGTGGAACTTCTTTATCTTTAGGGTATTATAATGACAAAGAAAAAACCAAACAAGCTTTCATACAAAATCCTTTGCATGATAATTATTTAGATTTACTCTATAAAACAGGAGATATCGTTTCTTATAATGAATTTGGCGAACTTTTATGCTATGGAAGAGCGGATAATCAGATCAAATATATGGGGCATAGGATAGAACTTGGAGAGATAGAAAGTGTGATCAATTCTCATGCAAATATAAAAAATAGCGCTTGTATTTTTAAAGAAAATATTATTTGTTTTTATGAAAGTGAAAAAGAGATTAATGTTAAAGCTTTTTTAAAAGACAAATTACCTTCTTATATGATCCCAAAAAATTTTATTAAAATCGAAAAATTTAAGCTTAATCAAAATGGTAAAATCAATAGGAAAGCCTTAAAAGAACTTGTTTAAATAAATATTTTATAATTTCAAAAAACCAAAGGAGTAAAAATGCAAGAAATCAAACAATTTTTTATCAATATAGAAAGAACAGATATCAATGAAAGTATGGAAAATCTAGTAAGTGAAGATTTTATCGATAGTATCGATATCATGGCTTTGGTTGCTGAAATAGAAAAATTTTATAAAAAACCCTTAAAAGCAGAATTTATCACACCTGAAAATTTTGAAAGCTTTGAAAATATCAAAAAAATGCTTGAAACTGCAATGAAAGACTAATCTTTCCTTGCAAGTTCGAGTTGTTCTTTTAAAGAACTGATGATTTCATTTTTAGAAACAATAATTTGCGCTATAAAATCCACCACATCATCCCAGTCTTTGCTTAGTGTATGAGTTAAAGTATAATTTTGTTCATATTCTTCCCAATTTACAGGAGCAAAAAGAGAATTTTTATGCGGGAAATATTTGTTTTTTACCCATTCAAGCGAAGAAGCAAAATAATCCACATAAGCTTTGGCAATATCTTTTTGCACTGCAAATTTTAATCTTTTTTCTTTACTGCCTTCAAATTTTCTTCTTGCCATAAAAAGCAAAGAATTAAGATTATCCTGCTTTAAATCTTTTTGATTTAATCTTGACATAAGCTCCATTCCTAAAAGATTAAAACTTTCATTTTTGGTTTGTTTTAAAACAAAACTCTCATCCCATTCAAGTCCTAAATGATAAACAAAATCTTTAAGCAAAGTCCCTCCTACATAATCCTCTCTTAGAAGTCTTACTATCAAATTTTCTTCTCCAAATACCTCAGCATGAGTTTTGCAAATCCACTCGTAGTCAAAAATATATTTTCTAGGATGATCTTGCGGAGCAAAATCAGCAGAATAATACCCCATATTGTTTTTATGATCTTGAGAACAATGTGAGTTTAAATAACCCAAAGTATCTCTAAAATATACAATAATATAAATTTGAGTAAAGCCTAACTCTCTCATAATCTTTTCTAAAATTTCTACATGTTTTTTGGTAGAAAAATCCCAAACTATACCCTCAGCTGAAAAAATAAATTTTTTATCTTTATGCAAAGCACTTTCACTTTTAAAATTTTCTATAGTTCTAAGAAGTCTTTCATTTGTGATATAACTTAAAACACTCTCTTTTTTTAAAATATTTTCCTTTTGAACCAACTCTAAAACCATATCCACCAAAGCCCAGTGTCTATTTGCCACTCTAAGACTTTTTGGGTAAATATAACCTTTTTGCAAAAGCTTTTCTTCATTTTGCATCAAAAAACCTTGTTTTTCTTGATTTCCTGTATTGGTAGTTCCTATATGTAAATATGCTGTCATTTTATATATCCTTTGTCTTTATTTTAGTTTATTATCTCTAATTCAATTTTATCTCCCACATCTTTAAAAGTAAACACTTTGTTTCCACAAGGATAAGAGATGGAATTTTCTTGCATAAAAGATTTTCTTCCTTGCAATTTTTCAAGCATTAAAGGAAGTTCTTTTCTAAATAAAGCTCTATCAGTCATTCTAAGCCCATGTTCTAAACTTTTTATAAATCTACCATCTACATCACTTTCATCTTTTATCAAATGTAAAGTGGCATCATATCCTAACTCTTGATAACACTTATAAAGCTCTATTTTGTTTTGCACTGGCGCACCTATATCTTGTACACTATGATAACTCGAAAAAACGATATCACTATCAATATTTGCTTGAATTTTAAGATGATTTGAATTTAAAATTGCTCTAATTAAATAATTTTCATCCCCAAAATAATAAGAAGAATTTATATTTCTAGTCCAATATTTATACACAAAGCAATAAAGTCTATGACCACTTCCTTCGAAATAAAATTCCCCTTGATTCATTTCTCTTCCTAAAATGCACGCCAAGAATGGTAAGCAAACACCTGAATTATCAATCACACCATCCACATACCAAGGAGCTATTTTTGCTATGAGTAAAGATAGGTATCCTCCGTATGACCCCCCCCCATAAATTTTTGGTAAATCTGCAAATTTTGGAAAGCGTTTCACTAAATCTTTTAAAGCATTGATATGATCAATAGCTGCCATAATGCCATAGTTTTGATAATCTCCATTAGGTGGGACAAAATCGCAAAAAAGTTCTATTTTTTGGCTTTCATCAACCAAACCTGCTTGTTTAATCTCTCCAGCTCTTTGTTCTATAAAAGGAATAATTTGTTCAAAATTATCTTCATTAGCCAACAAATGCCCTAAATTAATATTTTTTAAAATACCGTTGATACGCTCTAAATCATCTTGATTAGGAATAAGCTTTGGATTGTACTTTTGATCGATACTTTGTCTTGTACAAAAACAATGATAAAAAACATGCACCACTACAACATCAAAATTTTTAGCAATATACTCTCTATCAAAATCTAAAAAAGAAATATTTGCATTAGCTCCAAAACCACCCACTATAAAAACTATAGCTTTGATATCTTTTTCATCATCATAACTTATACGGTATTCAAGCTTACTAGTTCTTTTAATACCTAATTCTACATCATCACAAGAATCGATTTCAAAGGTTTGATTTATGAGCATTATTCCACCCTATTTGCATTATTTTATTGTATTTTAAAGACAATTATACTTAAATTTCAGTAAAATAAAACACAAAAAACAAGGCTTAGCTATGAAAAATCTTTGCATCATCCCTGCACGCGGTGGATCAAAAAGAATTCCTAGAAAAAATATCATTGATTTTCTAGGAAAACCTTTAATCGCTTATAGCATAGAAAATGCTTTAAATTCAGGTATTTTTGATGAAGTAGTGCTTTCAAGCGATGATGAAGAAATCATAGAAGTAGCTTTAAAATACGGTGCAAAAGCTCCATTTGTGCGTGATGAAAATTTAAGTGATGATTATACATCAAGTACCGCTGTGGTGCAAAATGCCATAGAAATTTTACAAAGTCAAAATCAAATTTATGATCATGTCTGTTGTCTTTATGCTACTGCTCCATTAATTAGCAGTGAAATTTTAAAAAAAGCTTTTGAGAAATTTTTAGAAAATGAAAGCAAGTTTTTATTTGCCGCCACTGAATTTGAGTATCCTATACAAAGGGCTTTTCATCTAAATGAGAACAATCAAGTTTATATGTTTGATGAAAAACATTATAAAAGTCGCTCACAAGACTTAACAAAAGCTTATCATGATGCAGGGGCTTTTTATTTTGGTACAAGTAAAGCTTGGCTTGAAGAAGATTTTATGTTTAAACCTCATTCTAGTGTATTTGTATTGCCAAGAAATTTAGTTTGCGATATAGACACCATGCAAGATTTAGAATTTGCAAAAATACTTTATAAGGCAAATCATGAAAGTTCTTATTAGAAGTGATAGCTCCATTCATATAGGTTTTGGTCATATTAAAAGAGATCTCATCTTAGCTAAACAATACGATGATGTAAGTTTTGCTTGTTTGCCTTTAGAAGGCTCTTTGATCGATGAAATTCCTTATCCTGTTTATGAGCTTAGTAGCGAAAGTATCTACGAGCTTATCAATCTCATCAAAGAAAAAAAATTTGAACTTCTTATCATTGATCACTATGGCATCAGCGTAGATGATGAAAAGCTGATCAAGCTTGAAACAGGAGTGAAAATTCTAAGCTTTGATGATGAGATAAAGCCTCATTATTGTGACATTTTACTCAATGTCAATGCTTACTCAAAAGCAAGTGATTATGAAGGTTTAGTACCTTTTAAATGCGAAGTAAGATGTGGTTTTTCTTATGCTTTAATCAGGGAAGAATTTTATCAAGAGGCCAAAGAAAATAGAGAAAAAAAATATGATTTTTTCATTTGCATGGGTGGAACTGATATAAAAAACCTTTCTATCAGTCTTGCTTCTGATTTACCTAGGAATAAAAAAATTGCTATCGCCACAAGCTCGTCAAATCCCAATCTTGCAAAACTTGAAAAATTTATAAAAGATCATGAAAATATCAAACTTTTTATAGATGAAAATCTAGCAAAGCTTATGAATGAAAGCAATAAACTCATCATCAGTGCAAGTTCTTTAATCAATGAAGCCTTACTTTTAAAAGCAAATTTTAAAGCCATCTGTGTTGCTAAAAATCAAGAAAAACTAGCCAATTGGCTAGCTCAAAAAGGCTATGAAGTGGAGTATAGGCATTGATAAAACTTAAAAATTTCACAGAACTCAATTCTCAAGAAATAGAGCTGATTTTTAAATGGCGTAATCACCCAGACATCAGTCAATTTATGAAAACAAAATATATTGATTTTGAAGAACATTTAAGATTTATAAAAAGCTTATATCAAGATTCTAGTAAAAAATATTTTTTAGTTTTTCAAGATGAACAGATTATTGGTGTGATTGATTTTGTCAATATCACAACTAAATCTTGCGAATTCGGACTTTATGCAAAACCTGATTTAAAAGGCGTAGGACAAATTTTAATAAATGAAATCATAAAATACGCTTTTGAAATTTTAAAGATAAAAAATCTAAAAGCTTGCGTTTTTAAAGATAATGAAAAGGCTTTAAAACTTTATAAGAATAATAATTTTATCATCACAAAAGAAGATGGAGATTTTTTTTATATTGTATTAGATAATCCTAACTGCAAAACCTTGCTTAGCTAATTCTTCTTTTACATCTTTAGGGGTATACTTAGAAAAATGAAAAATATAAGCCCCTGCTAAAGCATCAGCACCCAAATTTAAAGCCTTAACTCCATCACTTGGATTGCTAAGTCCTCCATTGATAACAAGAGGAATTCTAAGTTTATTTTGAAAGATCTTTAAAAGCTCTAAATCATAACCCTTTGCTTTTCCCTCAAAATCCACAGAAGTTAAAAGAAGCTCTCCAGCACCTTTTTTTTCATATTCTAAAGCAAGTTCTAAAGGATTTTTTTCAAGTAAATTTCCCCTATCATAAACACAAAATTGATCTCCTTTTCTTTTAACATCTATAGAACAAACTATACATTGAGAACCAAAACGATTTGCTGCTTTACTTATAAAATCCATATCTTCTAAGGCTTTAGAATTGATAGAAATTTTATCCGCACCTAAATTTAAAATCTTTTGTATATCTTCAAGAGTTTTTATCCCGCCGCCTATAGTTAAAGGCATAAAACATTCTTTAGCAAGATCCTCTATGCTTTCAAAGTCTATTTCTCCACTTTTTGAAGCATCTATATCTAAGATAATAAGTTCATCAACATTGCGTGCATTATAAATTCTCATTGTTGAAGTTAAATGCCCTATAGTGCGAAAATCTTTAAATTCTATACTTTTAACAAGTTGAGAATTTTTTAATAACACACAAGGGATAATTCTAGTTTTTAACATTTAAAGCCTTATAAAATTTTCTAAAAGTTTTAAGCCTAAATTTTGACTTTTTTCAGGATGAAACTGCGTCGCAAAAATATGATCTTTTTGCAAAGATGCGACAAATTTATGCCCATATTGTGCTTTAGCACTTACAAACTCATCTTTACATTTCACATAAAAAGAATGCACAAAATAAAAATCACTCTTATCTTCTATACCTTGATATAAAGGCTCTTGTTTTAAAATTTCAAGCTCATTCCAACCCATATGTGGGATTTTTAAATTTAAATCCTCTTCAAATTTGACTACTTCACCTTCTATAAAACCAAGTCCTTCGCAAACTCCACCTTCATAGCCCCTTTCTAAAAAAAGCTGCATTCCCAAACAAATGCCTAAAATAGGTTTTTTTTGCACCAAAACTTGCTCTTTTAAAGCTTCTATAAAACCAAGTTCTTTTAAATTTTTCATCGCTTCTTTAAAAGATCCCACTCCAGGTAAAAGCAATTTATCGGCTTTTTGCAAATCTTTTGGATTCTTAGCTATGAAATTTGTAGCTCCTATTTTTTCAAAAGCCTTAGCAACGGAGTTTAAATTTCCCGCCTTGTAATCAATGAGCGCTATCATTTTAAAACACACTCGTCTTTTCTTACCAAAGAACCATCATAATCTCTTATAAATTTACCATTTTCATCGCGTTTAAAGATTTTTTTATTGGTAAAAGAATCTACGATTTTTTGAAATTCTTCTTCACTAAAACCGCTAAATTCAAGGTATTTTTTAATAGCCTTTTTAGGGGGTTTGCCATCGTATTTTTGCACCAAACGCACCCCTTCTTCACGACTGATATAACCTAAACGAATATCCAAACAAGCATTATCCGTTGCTCTACCAAAGCCGTATTTGCAGTATTTTAAATAATCATGCACATGATTAGAATAACAATCTAAATTTTCAAAATTTTCATAAGTAGTCTCAACAGGATGATCTAGAGTTGAAAAACCATATTTTTTAGAAATTTCAAGAATTTTTTTATAATCCCATTTAAAATAATACCCTAAAAATAGCCCAGTAACCCCTACTTTTTGAAGTTCTTCATCGCTTGGATAAGTATATAAAAACAAATCTTTTTCAGTGATGCCATTTACCCCAAGCATATCAGAAGCACGATTTCCTAAAAGCCCGCCAAATTCTTCAAGCCACTCTCTGCCTAAAATATTTTTATTTTTACTACTCGCAGGACCACCATACTCTATCTGCGGACTTTCTCCCCAAATAATCAAAGGCACTCCAAAATTTACCGCTATGCGTGGAACAGAAGTAAAAATTCCCAAATGGTTTTGCCACTCATTATCCCCTGTTCTTATAAAAGCTTCACGGGCAAGTTTTTGATAAACTTTTGGATCACGCTTGATATGGATCAAATCCACGCCCAAATGATTTAAATTGTCTAAATTTTTGCGCCCTATTTTCGTAGGCACACTAGGCTCAAAACACACACACAAAGGATTAAGTCCAAGTTCAAGCATTTTAACCACTTGAAAAGTAGAATCTTTTCCACCGCTTACTCCGATAACGCAATCATAAACAGGATGTTTTTTGTATTTTTTTACAAGCTCAAAAAATTCTTTTTCTCTTTCTTGCCAATTGATTTTTTGATTTTTAGCTTCTTGAGAACGACAAGCATCACAAATTCCTTCTTCATCAAAATGTAAATCAGGTTTAGTATCTGGCATCACACATTTTTTACAAAATTTCATAATTTTCCTTTAATTAGTCTTAAATATATATCGTTATAATTAAATTTTACTTTATGATTTTATATATTTATATTATATAAAAATTAAAAAATGAATGAATTCTATGATTTAAATCCCTATGGCATTTTTTGAATAAAACCAAGCAAAATCATAACAAAGTCGTAATATTTATATAATATAATTATATATCATTTTAGTCAGGAAATTTACCAAAGAAAGAAAAGTATGCAAATAGGAAATTTTAACACCGATAAAAAAGTTTTTATCATCGCAGAACTTAGTGCAAATCACGCAGGAAGTCTTGAAATGGCACTTAAAAGCATAAAAGCAGCCAAAAAAGCAGGTGCTGATGCGATAAAAATCCAAACTTACACTGCAGATAGCCTTACGCTAAATAGTGACAAAGAAGATTTTATCATCAAAGGAGGGCTTTGGGATAAAAGAAAACTTTATGAGCTTTACGAAAGTGCAAAAACCCCTTATGAGTGGCATTCTCAAATCTTTGAAACCGCACAAAATGAAGGCATACTTTGTTTTTCAAGTCCTTTTGCCAAAGAAGATTTAGAATTTCTAAAACGCTTTGATCCTATGGCTTATAAAATCGCGTCTTTTGAAGCCAATGATGAAAATTTCGTGCGTTTAATCGCCAAAGAAAAAAAACCTACCATCGTTTCAACGGGCATTGCTACAGAAGGAGAGCTTTTTAGGATATGTGAAATTTTTAAAGAAGAAAAAAATCCTGATTTGATCTTTTTAAAATGCACTTCAGCTTATCCTGCCACCATAGAAGATATGAATTTAAAAGCTATGGTGAGTTTAAAAGAAAAATTTAATGTTGAAGTAGGATTAAGCGATCATAGTTTTGGCTCTTTAGCCCCTATTATAGCAGTAAGCTTAGGTGCTAGAGTGATAGAAAAGCATTTTATGTTAGATAAAAGCATAGAAAGTGAAGACAGTAAATTTAGTCTTGATTTTGATGAATTTAAAGCTATGGTAGATGCGGTTAGACAGACCGAAAGTGCTTTAGGCAATGGTAAGTTGGACTTAGATGAAAAGGTGCTTAAAAACCGTGTTTTTGCAAGAAGTTTATATGCAAGTAAGGATATCAAAAAAGGTGAAATGTTCAGCGAAGAAAATGTAAAATCCGTGCGTCCTTCTTTTGGACTACATCCTAAATTTTATCAAGAAATTCTAGGAAAAAAAGCTACTAAAGATATAAAATTTGGCGATGCTTTAAAACAAGGAGATTTTGAATGAAAAATATCTTAGTTACAGGTGCTGATGGTTTTATAGGTTCTCATCTTTGTGAAAGTTTGGTCAAAAAAGGTTTTAAAGTCAGAGCTTTAAGCCAATATAATTCTTTTAATTTTTGGGGACATTTAGAAAAAAGTCCTTTTTTAAAAGACATGGAAGTTATAAGCGGGGATTTAAGAGATAGCTTTTTTTGCGAAAAAATTACCAAAAACATAGATGCGATCTTTCATCTTGGTGCTTTAATCGCCATCCCCTACTCCTACGCAGCCCCACAAAGCTATGTGGATACCAATGTCAATGGCACTTTAAATATGCTCGAAGCAGCTAAAAAAAACAAGATTTCACATTTTATCCACACTTCAACAAGCGAAGTTTATGGCACGGCCTTTTATGTGCCTATCGATGAAAAACACCCTTTACAACCTCAAAGCCCTTATTCTGCAAGTAAGATCGCTGCAGATATGATGGCACTAAGTTATTATAATTCTTTTAATTTAAATGTCAATATTGCACGCCCTTTTAACACCTATGGTCCAAGACAAAGCGCAAGAGCCATCATACCTACCATCATCACACAAATTTTAAGCGGAGCAAAGGAAATCAAACTAGGAGATTTAAGCCCTAAAAGGGATTTAAATTTTGTGCTAGATACTTGTGAAGGTTTTATCTCTCTTTTAAATTTAAAACATTTTGGAGAAGTTTATAATATAGGCTCAGGAGTGGAATACTCCATGCAAGAAGTACTTGATCTCATACAAAAAATTTTAGATTCTAAGGTAAAAATCATCCAAGATGAGCAAAGATTGCGTCCTAAAAAAAGCGAAGTTTTTAGACTTTGTTGCGATGCAAACAAGCTTAAAAAAGCTACAAATTGGCAAAGCAAAATAAGCTTAGAAGAAGGTTTAAGGCAAAGCATAGAGTATTTTAAAGAAAATTTAGAAAATTATAAAAGTGAGCTTTATAATGTTTGAAAAAGAAATTTCTTTTATAAAAAGTCTTTTTAATAAAGAAAATATCGCCCTACATGAGCCTTGTTTTATAGGCAATGAGAAAAAATATCTCTTAGAGTGTATCGATAGCGGTTTTGTTTCAAGCGTAGGAGAATTTGTAACGCGTTTTGAAGAAACTTTAAAAGAAAAAACCAAAGCACGCTTTGTCATCGCTACAAATACAGGCACAGCAGCCCTTCACATCGCCTTGCTTGCCAATGGCATTGATGAGAATTGCGAAGTGATTACCCAAAGCATGAGTTTTGTAGCCACAGCCAATGCTATCGCTTATACGGGTGCCAAGCCCATTTTTTTGGATATAGATGAAAATACTCTAAGTTTAAGCCCTAAAGCTTTAGAGCATTTTTTAGAAAATGAGACTTATCAAAAAAATAGTTTTAGCTATAACAAAACCACGCACAAAGCCATCAAAGCTTGCGTTATCATGCACACCTTTGGTTTAAGTGCTCATATAAAAGCCATCAAAGAGCTTTGTGAAAAATATCATATTCTTTTAATCGAAGATGCCGCTCAAGCACTGGGTAGCACTTACGAAAATAAAGCCTTAGGCACTTTTGGAAAATGTGGGATTTTAAGTTTTAATGGTAACAAAATCATCACAGGAGGATGCGGGGGAGCAATTTTAAGCAATGATGAGAATATAGCTAAAATCGCAAGGCATCTTAGCACCACAGCAAGAATACCTCATGCTTATGAATATGATCACGATGCTATAGGATATAATTATCGTCTTTGTAATATCAATGCTGCAATTTTGCTTGCAGGACTTGAAAATTTAGAATTTTTCTTAGAAAATAAAAGAGAGTTGGCTAAAATTTATAAAGAATTTTTTAAAGATAATGACAAGTGTGAATTTATGGACGAAAAGGCAGATGAAAAAAGCAATTTTTGGCTCAATACCTTGCTTTTTAAAGACGAAAATTTAAGGGATATTTTTTTAAAAGAATGCTTGGAAAATAAAATTTTTTCGCGTCCTATTTGGAAAAGTTTGCCTAGTTTAAAACCTTTTAAACATTGTCAATGCGATACACTCTTAAACACGCAAAAACTAGAAAAATGTTTAGTAAATTTACCTAGCAGCGTCAGAAGAAAATAAACAATTTATGTTAAAATGAAAACTTTTTAAAATGGGAGCGTTAATGAAAAAATATATTAGCAATGAAGAAATTTCAAACAATTTGGGAAGCAATGAAAAAATTTGGGAACAAATTTTTTCTAAAAAAGAATGGGGCAAGTATCCAAGTGAAAATGTTATAAGATTTATAGCAAGGAATTTTTATAATGTGCAAGATAGAAGTAAAATCAATATTTTAGAACTTGGTTTTGGAACAGGAGCTAATTTATGGTTTTGTGCAAAAGAAGGTTTTAGTGTAAGTGGTATAGAATGGAGCAAAACAGGATTAGAGCGTTTTAAAGCTCGTATGAAAGATGAGAATTTAAGTGATAAAATCAAGCAAATTGAACTGGGTGATTATATCGATAAATTAGATAGTTTTAAAAATGATAGTTTTGATGC
>NZ_MJXI01000035.1:0-2089 GCF_001762705.1 Campylobacter sp. BCW_6460
TTATTGGATCAAAGCTTAAAGATATTTCTCCACCTCCATTGGTTCCTATATTGCCAATATTGCTTTGATTAACACCTGAGATGATATTATTGATATTGCCTAATTCATCAAGATTAACATTGCTTTGATCTACGGTGATGTTTTCTACTTTTACATTATCTTTACCACTTCCACCTACAACCACAGTGTCTAATTTACCTGTATCTTTATCTGTAGAAACAACCCAATCTTTGATTCCAACACTACCACTACCATTGTTAGTTACTGTATTACCATTTTCATCTTTACCTACTGAGCCTTGGTTGGAAATAACTAAATCAGCATTGCCATTATTTGTAATACCTCCACCTATAGTAGCACCTTCTCCATTAGAAATTTCAAGCTTATTATCACTATTGTTAGTGATAGAACCACTTATACCTGTATCAGAAGTAGAGGTGTTAGTGATGGAATCAAGTTTAGAACCACTTTCTATAGTGATAGCTCCTGTGATAGAAGCGCTACCTTCATTAACAAGACCACCTTCTACCTTAGCTCCACCTTCTATCTTGATATCACTACCTATAGAAGCATTACCTGTATTGATTATATTTCCTTCAAGTTTGGTGTTTTCCCCACTAACAGTAATACCACCTGTTATACTTCCTGAGCCAGAGTTAGATATGGCTTGGCCTGAAGAAGAAGTTACAGTAGCTCCATCTTCTACTTTTATAGAGCCTTCTATTTTTCCACTTTGATTAGATATACCAGCACCACTTCCACCTTCTACTCTAGAACCTTCACCAGATAAAATCATTTCTCCGCTTAAAGAGGCACCATTATCCAATCTTATACCATGAACCTTACCTTTTATAATGCCACCATTGACAAGTTCTATTTTTTGAGTTTTAGAACTTTCATTTAAGGAAATTCCATTATTGTCTCCATAAATTCCACTTACTGTGCCATCTTTTTTTGAGCTTGTTCCATCTATGTATAAATCTCCTAGAGTTTGCCATTGACCCACTGTTATCCCAGCTGTTTTACCATAAATTACACCTCCATCTTTTATAGTAAGCGTTCCAAATTTACCCCAACTTACTGCCATTCCAAGATTGTTAGATTGTATAGTTCCTGTGTTGATAATATTTTCTATGGTACCACCATTTTCGAGTTTTATACCAGCACCAAATATATCTTCGCCTGTCGTAATCATTCCTGAATTTACAAGAGTTTTTATGTTGCCACCTACTACAAATACACCAGAAGAGCTACCATTGATAGTTCCTAAATTATTAAAACTATTTATAGTTCCTCCAGATAAGCTTACACCTTGACTTCCGCTGATTAATCCATTATTATTAAAGGTTTGTATATCAACTCCGCTAACTATATTAACACCTTTTCCACTATTACTTTGAATAGTTTCATTATTACTAAAAGTTTTAATAACAACATTGCTAAAATAAATACTTTCACCAGCATTAGAGTGAATAGTCCCACTATTACTAAAATTATTGATTGTAGATTTAGAGTCACCTTTACCCCAAACTGTAATACCAAATTTAGAAGAACCATTACCTATGATACCTTGATTGTCAAAGGTTTCTATGGTAGCACCATTTTGATTATTGGTTCCTATATTAACACTAGCAGTATTGTTTCCGCCTATAAGAGTTCCTTGGTTTTTAAAAGTAGTTGTTGAAGAGTCTTGAGTGAAATTGACTGCTTGACTGTTAGAAATAGTAATAGTTCCACCACTTCCTATAACTAGAGTATTATCAGTGCCACTTACAGTATGAGTATTACTTAAAGATTGATTTATAGTCGTATTGATCTTAGCTTGAGGACTATAAACACTTGCTGATCTAGTTTTAACATTTTTATTAACTTCATCATAAGTTTTTATTTCAGAATTTAATTTAGCATTAGCACAACTTGCCAAAAAAGAAATAGTAGCTAAAGATAAAACTATTTTTAGAATTTAAACAGGGTTCTTTGCCCTTTTCTATAGGTATTTTAGTTAATGTGATATTTTTCATAAGATTTTCCTCCCTTTATAATTTGTTCTATATATTATATTTTTTAAAAATAATATAAAATACAAAAT